>NZ_JAIWNX010000281.1 GCF_020217185.1 Asticcacaulis sp. | reverse complement strand
CTGTCCACGATCGACTGGTGGATGTGCATGGCCGAGCCTGGCTCCATGGCCATCGGCTTGGCCATGAAGGTGGCGTAGATGTCGTGCTCCAGCGCCGTTTCCTTGATGGTGCGCTTGAACATGAAGACCTGATCGGCCAGCTCCAGCGGATCGCCGTGGCGCAGGTTGATCTCCATCTGCGCTACGCCCGATTCGTGGATCAGGGTGTCGATCTCTAATCCTTGTGCCTCCGAATATTCGTACATGTCCTCGAACAGGCCGTCGAACTCATTGACCGCCGAGATGGAATAGCCCTGACGCCCGGTTTCCGGACGGCCTGAGCGGCCCACCGGCGGTTTCAGCGCATAGTCCGGGTCAATATTCTTTTCGACGAGGTAAAATTCCAGTTCCGGCGCGATGACCGGCTTCCAGCCCTTTTCGTGATAGAGACTGATGACGCGGCGCAGCACCTGACGCGGGCTTTCCTCGACCGGGCGGCCATCAGGATGGAAGGCGTCGTGGATGATCTGTGCCGTCGGGTCGGTCGCCCACGGCACGGCAGCGAGCGTGCGAAAATCCGGACGCAGGAAGATGTCGGTATCGGACTGCACCGTGCCGACAATACCCTCCAGATCGGGGAAGTCACCGGTAATGGTCTGATAGAAGATCGACAGGGGCAGGTTCATCGCCGCGGTGGTCAGGAATTTGCGCACCGGCATGATCTTGCCGCGCGCCACCCCGGCCAGGTCCGGCACCATGCACTCGATCTCTTCGATATTCTGCTCGGCCAGCCAGCCGGCGGCTTCGGAGACGTCGGCGGCCCCGCGCTTGGAAAAGCCGGACTGCGGACGTTTGGACTTCGATTTCATGGGTCACCTGTGGAATGAGGCCCTGACGGCAGAGACTGACGCATGGATTTTTGATCCGGGCCCCGGTTGGGTGCGATCATGATGGCGCGGGTCGCGCGGTTTTGGCAACCCTCCATCAGGCCGTGCTCAAATTGTGATCACAATTTCGGGCGTTTGTCGAGCCTCGGAGGATGACCGCATGCGCTTTGATATCCGGGACGTGTTCACCGGCCTGCCCGTATGGGTCGGGGTGGTCAGCGTGGCCGTCATGGCCGGTGTCGCGGCTCTGGCCGTCGCCTTTATGATCATGGGCTTCGCGCGCTGGCGGGCCCGACGGCACCTGACGGCACTTTATCGCTTTGACGTCAACCGGCTGAAAAAACCGCTCTACACGGTGTGGCCTTTGCTGGCGGAGGCGATTGCCGTGCGCGTGGTGTGGCCCGACGCGGTGCACGTCGAAGCCTTCGTAACACTCACCAAGTTCCTGACCATCCTGCTCATCTACTGGCTGGCCCTGTGTGGCATCGACATCGTGACGGCCAGCGTGTCGCGGCGTTACGACATCACGGTGAAGGACAATCTCAAGGCGCGGCGCGTCCATACGCAGATCACTCTGGCGCGGCGGCTGGCGACCTTTCTGCTGGTCCTGCTGACTCTGGCGGCCATCTTCCTGCTGTTTGATGAGTTGCGCGGTCTGGGCGTCAGCCTTCTGGCATCGGCCGGGGTGGCGGGCATCGTCATCGGCTTTGCGGCGCAGAAGACTTTGGGCAATCTGCTGGCCGGTATTCAGATCGCCCTGACCCAGCCCATCCGGCTGGAAGACGCCGTGGTGGTCGAAGGCGAGTGGGGCTGGATCGAGGATATCACCCTGACCTACGTGGTGGTGCGCCTGTGGGACCTGCGGCGGCTGGTCCTGCCGATCAGCTATTTCATCGAAAAGCCGTTCCAGAACTGGACGCGCACCTCGGCCAGCCTGATCGGCACGGTGGAGCTTTATACCGACTATAGCGTGCCGGTGGAGGCCTTGCGCGCGCACCTTACGGACCTTCTGGCGCGTACCGACCTGTGGGACGGGCAGGTGCAGGTGGTGCAACTGACCGAGGCCCATCCGCAGGTGGTCAAGATCCGCATTCTGGTCAGCGCCGCCGACTCACCCACCGCCTTCGACCTGCGCTGCTATGTGCGCGAAAACATGATCGCCTTCCTCAGCACCCACTACCCCGAAGCCCTGCCCAAAACGCGGGCGCGCATCGAAGAGGGTGGCGCGATGCCGGATAAGGCCGTAAAGCCCGATATCCGCCATCCTGCCGACTCTGCCGCGCCTGTGACCCATGCTGTTTGAGATAACCGACCCCGACGACCCTCGCCTTGAACTGTACCGCGATGTGAAGGACCGTGATCTTACGGGTAGGCAGAGCCTGTTCATGGCCGAGGGCAAGGTGGTGCTGGAGCGTCTGTTCACTTCGCCGGTGGCCGAGACGGTCAGTGTCCTGACGACGCCGGAGCGTCTGGGCGGACTGGCGTCCTTGCCCGACGCGCCGGTCTATGTGGTGCCGCAAGGGGTGATGGATCAGGTGGCGGGCTTTCCTATCCATCGCGGCTATCTGGCGCTGGGGCGCTATGCCCCGAAACAGTCGCTGGCCGAGCGGGTGAGTGGCGCCACGGCGCGCGTTCTGGCCCTGCAAGGCATCGCCAATACCGACAATATGGGCGGGCTGATGCGCAATGCGGCGGCCTTTGGCGTCGATGCGGTGTTGCTCGATACCACCTGCTGCGATCCCCTGTACCGCAAGGCGATCCGCGTCAGCGTCGGCGGTGCGCTTGAGGTGCCGCATTATCGCACGGACGATATGGTGGGCACGCTGAATGAGCTGGGCCTGACTCCCTATGCCCTAAGCCCGTCTGGAGCCGTGACTCTGGAAGAGGTAACCCCTGCGCCGCGCTCCGCCGTGCTGTTCGGGGCCGAAGGGCCGGGCCTGCCGGCGGCGCTTATGGCGGCGTGTCAGACCGTGCGTATCGACATGCACGGCGGCTTCGACAGCCTCAATGTGGCGACCACCAGTGGCATTGTGCTGTATCGCTTCCGCGCGTGATGTGGTATTGTCACACAAAAGCGCTTGATTAAATAAAATTGATATATTTAATGGGCGAAAACAATAGAGGGAGCTGAAAATGAAAACGACCGCCTGGTTGCTGGCCGCTGGCCTGAGTGTGAGTCTGTGTCTGGGGGGCGGTGTGGCCACCGCGCAGGCGCATGAGACGCTGAAGCTGGAAGCGCCGAAACCCAACCTGCTGCCCACCCCGCCTATGGGGTGGAATTCCTGGAACAAATACGCCTGCAATATCACCGAGGACATCGTGCGCAAGCAGGCCGATGCCATGGCGGCGTCGGGCCTCAAGGACGCGGGCTATCAGTATATCGTCATCGACGATTGCTGGCAGAAAAGCCGCGATGCCGACGGCAATATTCAGGTCAATCTGGAGCGCTTTCCGTCCGGCATGAAGGCCCTGATCGACTATGTGCACAGCAAGGGATTGAAGTTTGGTCTTTATTCTGACGCCGGTTCGCTGACCTGCGGCGGCCGTCCGGGCAGTGCCGGGCATGAGTTTCAGGACGCCCGGCAATACGCCCGATGGGGCGTCGATTATCTGAAATACGACTGGTGCTACACGGGCACGCGCGATGCCGAAGCGGCCTATACCATCATGGCCAAGGCGCTGCGCGAGTCCGGGCGCGATATCGTCCTGTCGATCTGCGAGTGGGGCGACAACTATCCGCAGCGCTGGGCCGCGCCCATCGGCCACCTGTGGCGCACCACCGGCGACATCTATGACGCCTGGGAGGGAAAGAAGGGCTATTCGATCGGCATGGTCAACATCCTCGACAAGCAGGTGGACCTGTGGCGCTATTCCGGCCCGAACCGCTGGAACGATCCCGACATGCTCGAAGTCGGCAATGGCGGTATGACGACGACCGAATACGAGTCGCATTTCTCGCTGTGGGCCATGCTGGCCGCGCCGCTGATCGCCGGGAACGACCTGTCCACTATGGACGCCGATACGCTGCGCATCCTGACCAATAAAGACGTCATCGCCGTCGATCAGGACCCGCTGGGGCAGCAGGCCAAGCGCATCTGGAAAGAGGGCGACCTCGAAATCTGGGCGCGTCCGCTGAAAGGCGGCGATCAGGCGGTGGTGCTGTTCAACCGCGGAGCTGCGCCGGCGGAGATGAGCGTCACCTGGGAACAGCTCAACCTGCCTGCCGGTCTGAAGGTTCAGGTCAAGGATCTGTGGTCCAAAAAGGTGACGAAGAACGTCAAGGCACGCTTTGGCGGCACCGTGGCGTCGCACGGCGTGATCATGGTGCGTTTGACGCCGATCATTTGATCACACGTTTGTGAACGGCTAGATCAGGCGCTTTCGCCCTCGGTTTCATCGGACATGCTGCCAAAACCTGTCACCATGTTGCGGTTGGACTGTTCCGGCATCATCACCTCGCCCTCGCGCAGCGTGTCGCGCCACGCCTTCAAGAGCGCGGCGCGGCGGCGCGGGAAGGGGATGTCGAGCGGCTTCCAGCTCAGTATGCGTTCGGTACGGAAGTGCCGAAACGCCTGTTTCAGTTCGCACCACACCACCAGTATGCGCAGGTGGTCGAAGAAGCCGAGCGCGATGGGCCAGACGGTGCGTTCGCTGACCGTGCCCTTGAGGTCGATATAGCTCATATAAACGCAGCGTTCCGAACGAATGGCCGATCGGATCAGGGCCGGGTCGATATGGGCTTCGGGCACGGCCAGACCACGCCCGACCAGCAGGCCGCGCTGCGTCAGGTCGTCACGGATGGCAGCGGGCAGGTGCGGGCTTAGGGCCTGAATCAGGCCTTGTGCCGCTTCGCCTAAGCGCGGTTCGGCGCGATCGGCGACCCACAAGGCCCCGGTGATCAGGGCTTCGATCTCTTCCGGCGACAGCATCAGCGGCGGCAGGCGATAGGCCGGTTTCAGCACATAGCCGATGCCCGGCGCGCCTTCGATGGGGGCCCCTTGCGCCTGCAAAGCGGCGATGTCGCGGTACAGCGTGCGTAGCGACGTCCCCAGCTTGGCGGACAGGGCGCGTCCGCTGACGGGGGCGCTGTGTTCGCGCAAGGCTTCGAGCAGGGCGGCGTGGCGGTCGGCGGTCTTCATGTGGCGAGTGTAACATGCTGCCAAAAAATTGCAGCATGTATCGGTGAACGCGCGTTTTTTCAGTCCCGAAAACGTGTCCGGCGCCTGCATTGACTCCCGCTGCGGCAAGGGTTTACGCCTTGTTGCATCAGCAACCGACGCAGAAGCGGTTGCGACCTAAAAAAGGGAGCCCACATCATGCACGCAGCGGCCATTGTCGGCTGGGGTCATACGCCGTTCGGACGGCTGGACCTGTCGCTCGAAGCGCTCATTCAGACGGCGGCGCGTGAGGCGCTCAGCGACGCCGGGATCAGCGGAGCCGACGTCGATGCGGTGTTTCTGGGGCTATACAATGCCGGTCTGACGCCCGACGGTTTTTGCGCCTCGATGGTGCTGGGGGCCGATGAAGGCCTGCGCTACACACCCGCCACGCGGCTGGAAAACGCCTGTGCGTCGGGATCGGCGGCGCTCTATGCGGCGATGGACGCCATTGCCTCGGGGCGCATAAACACGGCGCTGGTCGTCGGGGCCGAAAAAATGACGGCGCTCGACGGGGCGGGCGTGACCCGCGCTCTGGGGGCCGCCAGCTATCAGGCCGAAGAGGCCGGCCTGTCCTTCCCCGACATCTTTGCCCGCTTTGCCCGCGCCTATGGCGAACGCTACGGCGATCCGACCCTGGCCATGGCGCATATCGCCGCCAAAAACCATCAGGCGGCGCTCAGCAATCCATTGGCGCAGCTCAAAAAGCCGCTGTCGGTCGAATTCTGCGCCACGGTGTCCGAAAAGAACCCGCTGATTTCCGACCCCCTGAAAATGACCGATTGTTCGCTGGTGTCGGACGGGGCGGCGGCCATCGTCCTGACCCGCGTCAACCGGGCCACAGACTTCCGCCGCGCCGTCGGTTTCCGCGCCGCGGTTCAGGTCAATGACCTGCTGCCCTTGTCGGCCAAGGACATGACCGACTTTACCGGCCCGCGTCTGGCCTTTGAGCGCGCCTATGCGCAGGCGGGCGTCTCGGTGTCTGACCTCAGCTTTGCCGAGGTCCACGACTGTTTCACCATCGCCGAACTGCTGGTCGCCGAAGCCATGGGGCTGGCCCCCAAAGGGCAGGGGGCAGAGTTTATCATCGCCGGAGGCACGGGTCGTCAGGGGCGGTGCCCCACCAATATGTCCGGTGGGCTGAAGGCCAAGGGCCATCCGGTCGGGGCCACGGGCGTTTCCATGCATGTCATCGCCGCGCGGCAACTGTGTGCGGAGGCGGGCGAGATGCAGCTGCCTGACCCGAAGCTCGGTCTGGCCTTCAATATGGGCGGCGGTGCGGTCGCCAACTATGTGAGTATTCTGGAGAGACTGTCATGACCTCACCCGGTGCCCGATTTCGTGCGGTGCTCAAGGCCGAAAGCCCGTTGCAGGTCATCGGCGCGATCAATGCCAACCACGCGCTTTTGGCCAAACGCGCCGGTTACCGCGCCATCTACCTCAGCGGCGGTGGCGTAGCGGCAGGGTCGCTGGGGATGCCCGATCTGGGGATCAGCGGCCTTGAGGACGTGCTGATCGACGTGCGGCGCATCACCGATGTGTGCGACCTGCCGCTGATGGTCGATATCGACACGGGCTTTGGCCCCTCGGCCTTCAATATCGAGCGCACGGTCAAGGCCCTGATCAAGGCGGGGGCCGCCGCCTGCCATATCGAGGATCAGGTAGGGGCCAAGCGCTGCGGTCACCGGCCGGGCAAGGAGATCGTGTCGGTCGCGGAAATGGTTGATCGCGTCAAGGCCGCCGCCAGTGCCAAGACCGATCCGGACTTCTTCCTGATCGCCCGCACCGACGCCATTGCGGTGGACGGGGTCGATGCGGCGATTGAGCGGGCGCTGGCCTGCGTCGAAGCCGGGGCGGACGGGATTTTTGCCGAAGCCGCCTATGATCTTGACACCTATCGCCGCTTTACTGCCGCCGTAAAGGTGCCGGTGCTGGCCAATATTACCGAGTTCGGCAAGACGCCGCTGTTTACGCGCGAGGAACTGGCCTCTGCCGGCGTGGCCATTCAGCTCTATCCCCTGTCGGCCTTCCGCGCCATGAACAAGGCCGCCGAGACCGTCTATGAGGCCATCCGCCGCGACGGCCATCAGAAGACTGTGCTGGACCTGATGCAGACGCGCGACGAGCTGTATCAGCGCATCGACTATTACGACTACGAACAGCGCCTCGATGCGATGTTCAATAAAAACAAATAACCGGAGGGAACACCCATGAATGCCGTCAGCGAGTTACCCAAAGGGGAGGCGACCACCGCCTTCAAACCCAAAAAGTCGGTCGCCCTGTCGGGTATGGCGGCGGGTAATACCGCCCTGTGCACGGTGGGGCGCACGGGGAATGATCTGGCCTATCGCGGCTACGATATTCTCGACCTGGCCCAGACGTGCGAGTTCGAGGAGGTGGCGTACCTGCTGGTGCACGGCACCCTGCCGACCGTTGCGGAGCTGGCGGCCTATAAGAGCAAGCTGCGCGCCCTACGTGGCCTGCCGGTCAGCCTGAAGTCGGTGCTGGAGCAGATACCGCCCTCGGCGCACCCGATGGATGTGATGCGCACCGGCGTGTCGCTGCTGGGCTGTCTGGCGCCGGAAAAGGACGACCACAATGCGCCTTCGGCCCGCGACATTGCCGATAAGCTGATGGCGTCTCTGGGGTCGATGCTGCTCTACTGGTATCACTACAGCCACAATGGCAAGCGCATCGAGGTCGAGACGGACGACGACTCCATCGGCGGGCACTTCCTGCACCTGCTGCACGGCGAAAAACCGCGCGAGAGCTGGGTGAAGGCCATGCACATTTCGCTGATCCTTTATGCCGAGCATGAGTTCAACGCTTCGACCTTTGCCGGGCGCGTGATCGCCGGGACGGGCTCGGACATGTATTCGTGCATTGCCGGGGCCATTGGCGCGCTGCGCGGGCCCAAGCACGGCGGGGCCAATGAGGTGGCCTTTGAAATCCAGAAGCGCTACGCCACCCCGGACGAGGCCGAGGCCGACATCCGCGCCCGCGTCGAACGCAAGGAGGTGGTGATCGGCTTTGGCCACCCGGTCTATACGGTCTCCGACCCGCGCAATGTGGTGATCAAACAGGTCGCCCACGACCTTAGCGTCGAGCAGAGTTCGCTGAAAATGTACGCCATAGCCGAGCGGCTGGAGCGGGTGATGTGGGAGGTCAAAAAGATGTTCCCCAATCTCGACTGGTTCTCCGCCGTCTCCTACCACCGCATGGGGGTGCCGACGGCCATGTTCACGCCGCTGTTTGCCATAGCGCGCACCGCCGGCTGGTCGGCGCACGTGATTGAGCAGCGCATCGACGGCAAGATCATTCGCCCCAGCGCCAACTATACCGGCCCCGAAGACCGCGCCTTCGTCAGGATCGAAGACCGGCAATAACCTCCTCCCTGTCGCGTAGCGATGGGGAGGTGGCTGCGAACGAAGTGAGCAGACGGAGGGGGATAACGCCCCAAAATCCAGCGCACTCGATCTTCACAGTCAGCCCCCGTCACCGCTTCGCAGTCTGGCACTGGCCGCCCGGCCCTCCCCATCGCGGCGCGACAAGGGAGAAGAAAGAAGAAACCATGTCCACACATATCCCCAATATCCGCCCTGAACCCGACAGCGTGTTTGTCGATATCGCCGACTACGTGCTGAACTATAAAATCCACTCCGACCTCGCCTATGAAACGGCGCGCAACTGCCTGATCGACACGCTGGGCTGCGGGCTGGAGGCGCTGGACTATCCCGCCTGCACCAAGCTTTTGGGGCCTATCGTGCCGGGCACCACCGTGCCCAATGGTGCCAAAGTCCCCGGCACCCAGTTCCAGCTCGACCCCATACAGGCGGCCTTCAATATCGGGGCGATGATCCGCTGGCTCGATTTCAACGACACCTGGCTGGCGGCGGAATGGGGGCACCCGTCGGATAATCTGGGCGGCATTCTGGCCGTTGCCGACTGGATATCGCGCAATCGCGTGGCGGCGGGCAAGGCACCGCTGACTATGCGCGACGTCCTGACCGCTATGATTAAGGCGCATGAGATTCAGGGTGTACTGGCGCTGGACAACAGCTTCAATCGCGTGGGTCTCGATCACGTCATCCTCGTCAAGGTCGCCTCGACGGCGGTGCTGGCCGGGATGCTGGGCCTGACGCGCGAGGAGATCATCGACGCTGTGTCGCTGGCCTTTGTCGATGGGCAGAGCTTGCGCACCTATCGCCACGCGCCCAATACCGGCTCGCGCAAGTCGTGGGCGGCAGGCGACGCCACCAGCCGTGCCGTGCGGCTGGCTTTGATGGTGCAGAAGGGTGAGATGGGCTACCCCTCGGCCCTGACCGCGCCGGTGTGGGGCTTTTACGACGTGTCCTTCAAGGGCAAGCCGTTCAGCTTCCAGCGCCCCTACGGCAGCTATGTAATGGAGCACGTGCTGTTCAAGATCAGCTACCCGGCGGAGTTCCATTCGCAAACCGCCGTCGAAGCGGCCATGCGCGTGCATCAGGAACTGCGGGCCAAAGGCGTGTCTCCGGACGACATCGCGCGCATCGACGTGCGCACCCATGAGGCCTGTGTGCGCATCATCGACAAGAAGGGACCGCTGCATAACCCGGCCGACCGCGACCACTGCATCCAGTACATGATGGCCGTGCCCATCCTGTTCGGGCGTCTGACGGCGGCGGACTATGAGGACGAGGTGGCGCAGGACGCGCGTATTGACGCGCTGCGTGACAAGATCATCTGCACCGAAGACCCGCAGTTCACCAAAGACTATCACGACCCGGACAAACGCTCGATCGCCAATGCGGTGACTGTCACGCTCAACGACGGCACAGTGTGGGAGGAGATCGTGGTAGAATACCCCATCGGCCACAAACGCCGCCGCAAGGAAGGCATCCCGCTGCTGGAGGCCAAGTTCCGCACCAATCTCAACCGCCGCTTCCCCAAAAAGCAGCAGCAGGCCATTTTCGACCTCAGCCTCGATCAGCAGGCGCT
>NZ_JAIWNX010000280.1 GCF_020217185.1 Asticcacaulis sp. | reverse complement strand
CGGTATGACAAAAATCCCCTCAACTTCCTTGCCGCTGTCAAGATTTTAGCCTCTCGCATCTGGATCAGAGCGTTATGAGTCTACGGCCTAGAGCGAAATGGCGCTTCCACTGAAAGTCATTTCGCTCTAGCGCACCATCTTGCGCAGGTGGTTGGAGATCAGCTCCAGCGCCCAGTCGTCGGGGATGATCTTCAACAGCGCCGACAGGAACTTGTTAGGCGCGCCTGGCACGCAGATGGCGCGATTGGCTTCGGCGGCCTGATAGCCTTCGCGGGCCACCTCATCAGCGCCCATCCACATCCATTCCGGCGTCGCCTGACTGATGCGCTCTCGCGAGCCCGTGACGTCGTGGAACTCTGAGTAGGTGTAGCCGGGGCATAGGGCGCTGACGTGGACGCCGTGGTCGCGCGCCTCAAGGTGCAGGCCTTGCGAAAAGCGCGTCAGATAGGCCTTGACCGGGGCATAGAGGGTGTCGCCCGGTGAGGCGGGCAGGTAGGAGGCCAGAGACGACACGTTGACGATGCGCCCGAACTTCTGTTCGATCATGCCGGGCAGGACCAGATAGGCCAGTTCGGTCGGGGCGTGCATCAGTACCCGCAAAAAGGCCTCGTGCGACGAAAAGGCATTGCCGATAAAGCCTTCGGGCAGGCCATAGCCGGCATTATTGACCAGCCCATCGACCTTGCGCCCCAGAGACATTACATAGTCGATCAGCTTTTGCGGCGCGCCCGATTCGGACAGGTCGGCCACGACGAAATAGGCTTCGACGCCGAAGCGCAGGCGGATTTCCTCGACCAGCTTTTCCAGCCGCTCCTGACGGCGGCCCGTCACCACCACGTCCCAGCCGTGGCTGGCATAGACGCGGGCGAAGGCCAGGCCAATGCCCGAAGTTGCGCCGGTAATGAGGGCCAGTCTACGCATCAGATATTCCGGATAAGGTCGGCGACGGTGATTTTCGACAGGGTTTCGGTCGCGGCGGCATTGGCCGCCTTCATCGCGCCCGATACCGCCTTGGGGATGGCCTGACCGACGGGGCAGCCATCGGCCCCCGGCGGGGCCGAGCCCAGATGGGCACAACCGTGCACGGCGTGCAGCACCTGATCCAGCGGGATGGTTTCGGCGGGTTTGAGCAACCACGTGCCGCCGGAGACACCTGAGCAGGTATCGACCAGACCGGCCTTGGCCAGTTGCGTGGTCATGCGACGGATAACCACCGGGTTGGTCGGGATAGAGGCCGCCAGCACAGACGAAGATACCGCCTGTTCGCGCGAATAGGCCCCTTTGTGGGCCAGATAGGCCAGGGTGTGCGCGGCGACGGGAAATCTCTGACTGTCGGACATGATCTCTCTGTAATTACGATAATTTGACTGCCATTCCTAGTGTCCTGAATCTGAAATTCGCGTGCGCTTGATATCGACCTCTGGCGAATTTCAGTTTCAACAGGACACTAGCAACTTATTGTATCTAGTATCGTTTTGAATTTGAAGTTCGCACAGCTCTGGATATAAAGATGATGCGAACTTCAAATTCACGATACTAGTGGAATCGGCGTGCCTGAGCAGAGGCCTGATGCAATGTGGATTGAATCTGTCTAGAAATGGGCGTAAGAGGCCCGCCGTTCAAGCGAGGACCCTCCTGTGTGGTCTCTCAGGAGATATTGCATGATCGGGGATACCCCTCCCGAAGCCAGTCCCTCCCCGGACGCTTCGGTCTCCACCGGCGACAAGCCCGGAGCGGACGTCGCGTCCGCGCACAAACCCTCACAACCGCAGACCACCGAAGGCCACACCAAACACGCGGGCTTCTGGGCGCTGGCTCTGGGGTCCATCGGCGTGGTCTTTGGCGATATCGGCACCTCGCCGCTCTACGCCTTCAAGGAAGCCTTGCACGCGGCGGCGGGTGATGGCGTGACGCGTCCCGAAATTCTCGGTGTCGTATCGCTGGCCCTGTGGGCGATGATCCTTGTGGTGACGGTCAAATATGTCGGCTTCATCATGCGCGCCGACAACAAGGGCGAAGGCGGCGTTTTGTCGCTGATGGCGCTGGCGCAGCAAGCCATCGGCAAGCGCACGGCGGTCGTCTTTACGCTCGGCATCATCGGCGCCGCGCTATTCTATGGTGACGCAGTGATTACCCCGGCCATGTCGGTCCTGTCGGCCGTCGAAGGCCTGCGTACCATTCCGGCTCTGGAAAACAGCATCTCGAACGAACTGGTGCTGATGATTGCCGGGGTCATGCTGATCGGCCTGTTTGCCTTCCAAAGCCACGGCACGGCCAAGGTTGGTCTGCTGTTTGGCCCCATCTGCGCCGTCTGGTTTGCGTCCATGGCGGTGCTGGGTATCAGCCAGTTTATCGCCAATCCGCAGATTCTGGCCTCTATCAATCCCTACTATGCTGTAAAATTTCTGTCTGAGCACGGCATGGCCGGCTTTATCGTGCTGGGCGCGGTCTTTCTGACCGTGACCGGGGCCGAGGCCCTAACGGCGGATATGGGCCATTTCGGTCGCTGGCCTATTCAGGCGGCGTGGCTGTTCTTTGTGCTGCCATGTCTGACTCTCAACTATCTGGGGCAAGGGGCGCTGGCGCTGACGGTTCTGGATGCGTCTCAGGCGGCGGGTCGTCCGTTTGAGGAACTCAACTGGTTCTTTGAAATGGCGCCACTGGCCCTGCGCCTGCCGCTGGTGCTGCTGGCGGGTATGGCCACGGTCGTGGCGTCTCAGGCGGTTATTACCGGGGCCTTCTCGCTGACACAGCAGGCCATTCAACTGGGTCTCCTGCCGCGCCTGAACGTCAAGCGCACGTCGGAAACGCAGGAAGGTCAGATCTTCGTCCCGCAGCTCAACACCATGCTGCTGGTCGGCGTGGTCGTGGTGATGGTCACCTTCCAGACCTCCTCGGCTCTGGCCCACGCCTACGGTCTGGCTGTGACCGGGACCATGGTGGTGACCACCCTGATGGCGGCCATCGTTATGCGTCAGATGTGGAAGTGGGGTTGGCCGCGCGTTCTGGCCTTCATCGTACCCTTCATGATCCTCGACCTGTCCTTCCTCAGCGCCAACATGCTGCGCTTCTTCTCCGGCGGCTGGCTGCCGGTGCTGATCGGGGCGTGCCTGTTCACCATCATGGCGACCTGGGTGCGCGGATCGGGCATCCTGTTTGAAAAGTCCCGCCGCGACAGCGTCCTGCTGACGGACCTGATCGACATGTTGAAGGCCCGCCCGCCGCACCGCGTGCCGGGCACGGCCATCTTCCTCACCTCCGACTCCGAAGTGGCACCTGTGGCCCTGATGCACAATCTCAAGCACAATAAGATCTTGCATGAGAAGAACATCATCCTGACGGTCGATACGCGCAACATCCCGCGCGTGCACGAGTCCGAGCGCATCACTATCGAAAAGCTGGATGAGGACTTCAAACGGGTCACGGTGCACTATGGCTTCATGGAAAGCCCCAACCTGCCCAAGGCCATGGGTATCTGCCGCAAGCAAGGCCTGAAGTTCGACATCATGGCCACCAGCTTCTTCCTCGGCCGCCGCAGCGTGGTGGCCTCGGCGACGTCCGGTATGCCCCTGTGGCAAGATCGCCTGTTCATCTTCCTGATGCGCAACGCCACCAACCCGACGGAGTTCTTCCATATTCCGCCGGGGCGCGTGGTCGAGCTTGGGACGCAGGTCTCAGTCTAAATCATGGGGGGAAAGGCTTTCCCCCAAGTGCCCCCTTCCAACAACGCGAAAAGTCTCCCGGCCCGCTCGGTGAGACTTTTTTCGTTTCCTGACCTGAGCAATTTGTTTGCCGCGAACGACAAACAAACTTGCATCCGCCCCCCTCAGGTCTTAAAGGCGCGAGCAACTGTTTTTACCCCCTGACCGGAGTGGTTGCCCCATGACCTCCCCTACTGAAAAGCCCGTCAAGAAAGTCGTCCTCGCCTATTCGGGCGGCCTCGACACCTCGATCATCCTGAAGTGGCTTCAGACCGAATATAATGCCGAGGTGGTGACCTTCACCGCCGATCTCGGTCAGGGTGAGGAACTGGAGCCGGCGCGCAAGAAGGCCGAACTGCTCGGCATCAAGCCGGAAAACATCTATATCGAAGACCTGCGCGAAGAGTTTGTGCGCGATTTCGTCTTCCCAATGTTCCGCGCCAACACCGTCTATGAAGGCCAATACCTGCTGGGCACGTCGATCGCGCGTCCGCTGATCGCCAAGAAGCAGATCGAAATTGCCCGCAAGGTTGGTGCCGACGCCGTCTGCCACGGCGCGACGGGTAAGGGCAATGATCAGGTGCGTTTCGAACTGGGCTATTACGGCCTGGAGCCTGATATCCGCGTCATTGCCCCGTGGCGTGAGTGGGATTTTGCGTCGCGCGAATCGCTGCTGGCCTTTGCTGAACAGCACCAGATCCCCATCGCCAAGGACAAGCGCGGTGACGCGCCGTTCTCGGTCGATGCCAACCTGCTGCACTCTTCGTCCGAAGGTAAGGTGCTGGAAGACCCGGCGGTCGAAGCCCCCGAGTTCGTCTATCAGCGCACCATCTCCCCGGAAGCCGCGCCGGACAAGGCCGAGGTTTTCACCATCGACTTTGAAAAGGGCGATCCGGTCGCCATCAATGGCGAAGCCCTGTCTCCGGCGGCGCTGCTGACCAGGCTGAACCAGTTGGGTCACGATAATGGCGTCGGTCGTCTGGACCTCGTTGAAAACCGCTTCGTCGGCATGAAGTCGCGCGGCGTTTATGAAACCCCCGGCGGCACCATCCTGCTGGCGGCGCACCGCGGTATCGAATCGATCACGCTGGACCGCGGAGCCATGCACCTGAAGGACGAGCTGATGCCGAAATACGCCTCGCTGGTCTATAACGGCTTCTGGTTCTCGCCGGAGCGCGAAATGCTTCAGGCCGCCATCGACTATTCGCAGGCCAAGGTTACGGGCCGCGTGACGGTGAAGCTCTATAAGGGCAATGTGACGGTCATCGGCCGCGAAAGCCCTTACAGCCTCTATGATCAGGATTTGGTAACCTTTGAAGAGGGCAAGGTCGCCTATGATCACCGCGATGCGGCGGGCTTTATCAAGCTCAACGCCCTGCGCCTGCGTGTGGCGGCCAAGCGCGACGCGCGCGACGCCAAGTAAGCCTCTTAAGTAACGGGGTCTGGGGCCTGCGGCCCCAGAATCTTCTATCAAAGAAAAAGCCTCGCTTTTCTGAGCGAGGCTTTTTCTTTGATCACAGGTTTTGTGGGGTCACGGACCCCACGCCCCATTACTTAAGCCGTTCCACGGTTAACGCCATGAGCTGTTTTGAGAGTGGTGCCAAAGGCAGGTTCGGCGCATCTGCCGGATCAATCCATTGTATTACTGCGATTTCTGATGCCGCACAGACGGGTTTGTCCGTCTCGATCCAGAAGGCTTGCGAGTCCACGGTAAAGCCGGTTTCATGGACAGCCGGAGCCGTGAAATGACCCAGATAGACAGCTTCGTCTTCTCTGATCTCCAGCCCGATTTCTTCGCGTAATTCGCGGCGCAAAGCCTCGATGGCCGTCTCACCGGCGTCTATCTTGCCGCCCGGCTGAATGAAGGTCGCTGAGCCGTGCTTGCGCACGACGAGCGCCCGCTTGCGCTGCGGATCGACCACAACGGCCGTGGCGAGGTGAATGATCTTGCTCATGACAAGGGGGCGGGGCCTAACCCCTGCTTGTCTTTACGCATCTACCTCAGCATCGAGCGCATTGTCCTGAATGAACTCACGACGCGGCTCGACCAGATCGCCCATCAGCTTGACGAACAGGTCGTCGGCTTCATCGGTCAGGTTGACCTTGACCTGAAGCAGGGTGCGGGCGTCCTTATCCAGCGTGGTTTCCCACAGCTGATCCGGGTTCATTTCCCCCAGACCCTTATAGCGCTGGATGCTCAGTCCCTTGCGCCCGGCATCGAGAACGGCGGCGACGAGGTCCAGTGGTCCGCGGATGTCGGCGGCCTTGTCCTTGCGGCGGAAGGTCGAGACCTCAGTGAACAGGTCACCCAGTTCCAGCGTCCGCTCATTGAGGCGGCGGGCATCCTGCGAATGGATCAGGCCGTCATCCAGCACGATCTTTTCCGACACGCCGCGACGCACGCGGGTAAAGACATAGCCGCCGTGGCTGGTCGTATTGGCTTCGACGCTCCAGTCGCCGTCGCCATCCTCTTTGAGGCGATCCAGACGCTTGGCGACCAGCGCCAGATCGGGTTTGTCACCAAACAGCCCCCCCAGAGCCGCCTGTTCGATGGCGAAGGCCGGGGCGCGGCTGGCCAGACGGTCCACACTGCCCTTGAAGGTCTTGGCGATGCGCACCTGAGCCTCAAGGTCCTGAGCGGTGATACGCTCACCCGTGCGCAGCTCCAGAACCGCCTCAGACGTGCCTTCCTCGATCAGGAAGGCGTCCATTTCGGTATTGTCCTTCAGATAGCGCGACGACTTGCCCTTGGCGACCTTATACAGCGGCGGCTGGGCGATATAGAGGTAGCCGTTTTCGATGATCTGCGGCATCTGACGGTAGAAGAAGGTCAGAAGCAGGGTACGGATGTGCGCACCATCCACGTCCGCATCGGTCATGATGATGATCTTGTGGTAGCGCAGCTTCTCGATATTGAAGTCGTCGCGCCCGATGCCGGTGCCGAGCGCCGTGATCAGGGTGCCGATCATTTCCGATGACAGCATCTTGTCAAAACGGGCGCGCTCAACGTTCAGAATCTTGCCGCGCAGGGGCAGGATGGCCTGATTTTCGCGGTTACGACCCTGCTTGGCCGAGCCGCCGGCCGAGTCACCCTCGACGATAAACAGTTCGGACTTGGCCGGGTCGCGTTCCTGACAGTCGGCCAGTTTGCCCGGCAGCGAGTTGATGTCGAGCGCCGATTTGCGGCGGGTCAATTCGCGGGCCTTACGCGCCGCTTCGCGGGCGGCGGCGGCCTCGATGATCTTGGAGACGATCTGCTTGGCTTCGACCGGGTTTTCCTCAAACCACTGCGACAGCTTCTCGAAGACGATGCCTTCGACGGCCGGACGCACTTCGGAAGAAACCAGCTTGTCCTTGGTCTGCGACGAGAATTTGGGGTCCGGCACCTTGACCGACAGCACGCAGGTCAGGCCTTCACGGGCGTCTTCGCCCGATACCGACACCTTTTCCTTTTTGGCGAGGCCAGAGGAGTCCATATAGGCCGACATCACCCGCGTCAGGGCGCCACGGAAGGCCGCCAGGTGGGTGCCGCCGTCGCGCTGAGGGATGTTGTTGGTGAAGCACAGCATCGTTTCGTGATAGCTGTCGTTCCATTGCAGGGCCAGATCGACCTCGACCTTGTCGCGCAGACCGCGCGCCGCAATCGGCTCCTTGATGATGGGCGATTTCGACTTATCCAGATGCTTGACGAATTCGACGATGCCGCCTTCGTAATGCAGGATGATGTCGTAGGGCTCGGCCTCACGCAGGTCGGCGAAGCGGATATGGACGCCGGAATTGAGGAAGGCCAGCTCACGCAGGCGGTGTTCCAGCGTCTTGCGGTCGAAATCAATAAAGGTGAAGGTGCCTTCGTCCGGGCCGGTCTTCAGTGACGGCAGGAAGGTGACGATGGTGCCGGTCAGAGGGTTGCCGTTTTCGCGCAGCGGCGCGTCGCCGGTGACTTCCACCGAACGCACGGTTTCGCCCAGCTCAAAGCGCGCCTCGTGCGTCTTGCCATTCCGGAAGATTTTCAGCTCAACATAGTCGGAGAGGGCGTTGACGACCGAGACGCCGACGCCGTGCAGGCCGCCGGAGACCTTATAGCTGTTCTGGTCGAACTTGCCACCGGCGTGAAGCTGCGTCATGATGACTTCGGCCGCCGACACACCCTCTTCGGCGTGAATATCGACCGGCATCCCGCGTCCGTCGTCGGACACCGAGCAGGACCCATCGGCATTGAGGATCACTTCCACGCGCGTCGCGTGACCGGCCAGCGCTTCGTCGATGGCGTTATCGACGACTTCATAGACCATGTGGTGCAGGCCCGACCCGTCATCCGTATCGCCGATATACATGCCGGGGCGCTTACGCACCGCATCCAGCCCTTTGAGAACCTTGATCGAATCCGCGCCATAGGCGTTTTCGACGATTTCCGGATGCTCTTCGTTTTCGGCCATGCCTAGTCCCTAAATTCTACCCATTGGCCCCCTTCGACACGAACCCCAAGCGCGCGCCCGGACAATCCGTCGAAGAGGCTTTCGTCCGTGCCTGTAAACAGGGTTTGCAGGCCCAGACGATCGGTTTCATCAAACAGCGCCGCCCGGCGAATCGGGTCGAGGTGGGCTGCGACTTCGTCAAGTAACACTACAGGATTCGGTGCGCTTTTGACACGCGAAAGTCTCGACCCTTGCGCCAAAATCAGGTTCAGAACGAGGGCTTTTTGCTCCCCCGTGGAACAGTCCGCCGCCGGACGGTCCTTTTCGCGGTGAAAGACGCTGAGATCGGTGCGATGTGGCCCGAAAAGCGAGCGTCCCGCCGCCGAATCACGGGCCCGGGCGCGGGCAAATCCTTCCCGCAAGGCGCTGTTCAGGGCCTCGGGTTCGCGGGCGTCTGACGCTTCGTTGATCAGCCCCAGATCGGCCTTGGGGAAGGCGCTTTCGTGCGCTTCGATCTCGGCCTGAAGATCGCTTAAGGCGGCCCGGCGGGCCGCAATCATTGCACTACCCGCCTCCGCCAGCCGCTCCTCCAGCGCATCGAGCCATACGGCGTCAGCGGGCCCCTGCACCAGCAGTTTCAGGCGCTCACGCAGGGCCTTTTCATAGGCGCTCACCGTCGTGGCGTGTGAAGGCGTGGCGGCGAAGACCAGCCGGTCGAAAAACCGCAAACGCTCGGCACGCGCCTCAAGAAAGATACGGTCCTGAGCCGGGGTCAGCCAAACCAGGCGAATGTGGTCGAGCAGGCGGCCCGCCGGGACGGTCTGCTGGTCGATGCGCACCAGACGCTTTTCAAGACTGCGTGGGTCGGACCCCGTACCGATGCGGATGTCGTCCTCGGCGCTTTTCAGCTCAACCGACACGCCCCAGGCGCGCCCCTTGGCCTCCTGTGGCAGGCGACGGCCCAGATCGCTGACAGCGGCCCCGCGCAGGCCCCGGCCGGGGTTGAGGACACTGATCGCTTCGAGAAAATTGGTCTTACCCGCACCATTCGGCCCGAACAGATACAGCGACCGCCCGGCCAGATCGACATCAAGCCGGTCATAGCCGCGAAAATCAGTCAGGCTCAGGGCGTGAAGGCGGGTTTTCATGTGCGCCCTTTAAACGAAAAAGTCAGATCGAAACACACGGTAACCCCGGGTTTCGATCTGACCATTTCTCTCATTGCCAAGATGTGAGCGGGGCGAAGAATTGAGCCTATACCCGTAGCGGCATCAGCACGTACTGGACGCCCTGATCGGCGGTATCGAGGACCAGGGTCGGAGACGCCGCGTCATTGAGCCGCAGTTCGACCTGTTCACCGGCAATCTGACCCATCACGTCGAGGATGTAGCGGGCATTGAAGCCAATTTCGAGCGCGTCGGAATCGTAGTCGATTTCCGCTTCTTCGACGGCCTGACCGGCTTCGATATTGCGCACGGTGAGCGTCAGACGGCCCGGCTCGATCGCCATCTTCACCGAGCGGCTCTTTTCCGCTGAGATGGTCGAAACGCGATCGACGGCGCGCGACAGGATGCCCGTGTCGATACGCATCAGCTTGTCGTTGTTCTTCGGAATCACGCGGCCGTAGTCCGGGAAGGAGCCGTCGATGATTTTCGACGTCAGGGCGGCGGTGCCGAAGTTAAAGCGGATCTTGGCGGGCGAGACCGTCAGTTCGACATAGCCCGTGCCGTCGTCCAGCAGGCGGCGGGCCTGATCAATCGTCTTGCGCGGGATGATGACCCCGGCGCTGCCCATCGAGCCGTCCGGCGCCGGCATTTCGGCGAGCGCCAGACGGTGACCATCGGTGGCCACAGCGCGCAGATAGCCCGAACCGTCCTCGGTCAGGGTGTGCAGGAACAGGCCGTTGAGATAGTAGCGCGTTTCTTCTGTCGACACGGCAAAGCGCGTCTTGTCGATCAGGCGCTTCAAGTCTTCTTTCAGCAGCGCATAGGTCGTGCCGTCGTGGTCGCCCGACATGACCGGGAAGTCGCCCGCGGGCAGGACGGGCAGGGCGAAGCGCGACCGCCCGGCCTGAACCGACAGGCGCGGATCGTCACCGGCCTGATAGCGCAGTTCAACATCGGCCCCGTCGGGCAGCTTGCGCACGATTTCGTAGAGGGTGTGGGCCGGTGCGGTGATCTGACCCGGCACGGCAACGATGGCTTCGGCCGAATCCACGATCTCCATATCGAGATCGGTCGCCGAGAACGACACCTGAGACCCTTCGGCCGAGAGGAGCACGTTCGACAGTATGGGGATGGTGTTGCGGCGTTCCACCACGTTCTGGACGTGGCCCAGTGCCTTCAGGAGTGCGCCACGTTCAATGATTAGCTGCATCTTGGCATCCCAGAGCTATTGGCCAGAATTATTGGCCGAATCATTAGCCAGCCTTTGCGGCCGTGTAGGTATAGAGCAAAAGGCCGGGGCAGTTGCCCCGGCGCTTCGCAAGACCTTAAATGTTTATTAAGCGGCGTCAACCGGTTAAACCGGTTAATCAGCCACGCAGTTTGCGGGTCAGCGCTTCCACGTCCTTGGCGATCTGTTCGTCGCTTTGCAGCAGCTCCTCAACCTTCTTCACGGCGTGCAGAACCGTGGTGTGGTCACGCCCGCCGAAACGGCGGCCGATGTCCGGATAGGAACGCGTCGTGTGCTGCTTGCACAGCCACATCGCCACCTGACGCGGGCGGGCGACCGAGCGCGTGCGGCGCTCCGACAGAAGGTCCGCCTGCTTAAGGGCGAAGTGATCCGCCGTCAGCTTCTGGATTTCATCGACCGTCACGCGGCGCTCAGCCGATACCTTCAGGTTGGGTTGCAGCAAGGCCATAGCTTCGTCCAAAGTCAAACTCCCCAGACGCGCACCGGCCGAAGCGGCCAGGGTATTAACGGCCCCTTCCAGCTCTCGGATAGAACCCGGTACGCGATCTGCTAAAAATTGCAGTACATCATGTTGCGGCTTCTGGGCGACACCCAGACGCTTAGCGAGTTGATCGAGCTTGCGCTCGATAATGCCCATTCTCAGGCTTTGATCGGCGACATCCAGAGCGCAAACCAGTCCGGAGGACAGGTGCGATCTGAGACGCGCTTCGATTTCGTTGAGGTGCGACGGCGGGCGGTCCGCCGTGAACACCACGCGCTTATTGTTTTCCAGCAGCGCGGTCAAGGTGTGAAACAGCTCCTCCTGCGAAGAGGTCTTGCCGCCGATAAAGTGCACATCGTCGATCAGAAGCAGGTCGGCGCTGCGCAACTCATCCTTGAAGGCTGCGGTGGAGCGGTCCTGAAGCGATTTCACAAAGGTCGAGGTGAACTTTTCCGCGGTCAGATAGACGACCTTCGCGTCCTGACGGCGGGCCTTCGCCTCCCAGGCGATGGCGTTCAGAAGGTGCGTTTTCCCATAGCCGTAAGGGCCGTGGAAGAAGACCGGGTTAAAGTGCCCATCCGCCCAGGTGGCCACCTGACGCGACATGGTATAGGCGAATTCATTGCCACGACCGGGCACAAAGGTCTCGAACGTCAGGCGTTCCTGAAGACCGGCCACGCGGGCCGCGGCGTCGTGAAAATTGACCACAGGGGCCATGGCGGAGGGCGGGGGCGCACTTTCGGCGCTATCCACGCGGGTTACCGGTGTCACGGGGGCGGCCTTCGACTGATCATCGAATTCAGCGCGCGATTTCAGCTCCAGCGAACGGTGGTCCGGATCGTGTTGCGCCCACAGCTCGTTAGCGCGGCGCAGGGCATTGCGGGCGAACCAGTCGCGGGCATAGAGCGTCGGCGTCACCAGCACCGGGTCGCCCAGCGGGTTCTGTCGCAGCGCCGACGGCGCGACGTAGGAGTTGTACGGCCCCTCACCCAGTTCATGACGAAGCGCGGATGCGACTTTAGTCCATACCATTTCAGGCTGGATCGGCGACCAGTTGTTTACGCCTGGCATGTTATCAAAGCCCCGATCATTTTTCCCCAACTCTTACGCTATGCGGCGACGGCTTCAGACGGGCTGACACAGGCTCTGAGAGAGCCCCTGACACCCGAAGAGGGAGAGCCGCCTCCGGTTACAAAAACCCTTGGCGTTCACACCTTAACCAGTGTCAGGCTGTGTCCACCCCCGATCTGATCCGCATTCCGGCAAAACCTAAGTCATTGGTTTTGTGAAATTTTGGCAACAGACTCTCGTTTGGTGCAAGGCATTGCCCGGCACCACCGTTTCATCCGTATTGGGATGGAAAGGCGAGATGGGTTCACCTTAGCTTTCCCGGCGGTCAGGTCAACGAGGATATTTGCTGACCAGCGCTGATATTTCTGTTGACTCTGATAACGTCTTCCCCGGTAAGGAGAAATTTACGAACCGTTAAGACGTTGTCATTTTGACGCAGGGGTTAAAAAACTTTTACGCGCAAAAAGACGCTTCACCACAAGGTGGCAAAGATGTCAGGTCATTGAAAGATTTAGGAAAACCAAAGCGCGGACGCTCAGCAAGATCGTCCGGACTCATCACAGTCCCAAAGACAACAAACATCAGCGCACGGAGCGGATTGCTCTGTGCCTGATGCTTGTTGTAATCAGGAAAAGGAAATTAGGCAGCCAGCTTCTTGAGAGCGGCGGCCAGACGCGACACCTTGCGGGCGCCGGTATTCTTGTGCACCACGCCCTTCGACACGGCGCGCATCAGTTCGGATTGCGCTTCGATGAAGGCGGTCTTGGCAACGGCGGCATCGCCAGCGGCCAGAGCTTCTTCGAACTTGCGCACGTAGGTACGGACGCGCGAACGGCGCGCCTTGTTGACTTCGGTACGGCGGGCGATCTTGCGGATCGCTTTCTTGGCGCCGGGATTATTTGCCATTCATCACCTCAGGGGACGATAAGTTAAGGGAGCCGCGGCGCCAGCCTTCTAAAGGGGGCCGCGACACGAATTTCAAGGGGGCGGGATATAACCGAAGGGCGCAGGCAGGTCAACGCTTTCGGGGCAAGAATCATCCACAGAACGACTCTTTTTTCGCCTCATCCGATCTCCTTAACCTTTCTGGCACGCCGGACAATAAAAAGTCGAGCGCCCAGAATGGGTTTTGCGGGCAATGGTGCCCCCGCAACCGGGCCGCAGGCAGGGCTCATCCTCGCGATCATAGACGCGGAAGCGGTGCTGAAAATAGCCCAGCTCGCCGGAAGCGGAGGCGAAATCGCTGATCGAGGAGCCGCCCGCCGCCACGGCCTCTTCCAGCACCTCACGCACGGCCAGGGTCAGCTCAGCCGCCTTGGTGTGGCTCAGCCTGTCGCTGGGCAGGTCGGGCGACAGGGCGGCCCGCCACAGGGCCTCACAGACATAGATATTGCCCAACCCCGAAATCAGCGTCTGATCCATCAGCAGGCTTTTCAGCGGTGTGCGGCGGGGGCTGAACAGGGCGTGCAAGGCGTCGGCGTTCAGGGCGTCGGACAGGGGTTCGAGGCCCAGCCCCTTGTACCAGCCTTGCGCGTAAAGTTCGTCAGGGCGCAATAACAGCATGAAGCCGAAGCGGCGCGGGTCATAGAAGTCGATCAGGCGCGTCACGCCGCCTTTGGTGGCCAGCACCTGAACGTGCAGGTGTTTGGGATCAGGCCGCACCGCGTGGTAATAGTTGCCATCCAGCTTTTGTTTAGCCCCTCGCCGGGCGGTGGCTTGCGCCACCTTGGCCGCCGCCTCAATGGCGGCTTGAGCGGAATGATTCCTGTAGAAATCATTCCGCTCTAGGCTTTGCCCGTCGATGTCAGTGACCTGAAATCGTCCGGTCATGCCAAGGTGGGTGACCCATACAGCCTGCGTGTCGAGGTGGAACAGCAGGTATTTGGCGCGGCGCTCCAGCCGCAGGATTTCGGCCCCTTCCAGTTGCTCGGCAAAGCGCTCCGGGAAGGCATAGCGCAGATTGGACCGATGCAGGCGCAGGCCGCTCAGCCGCGCGTGCTCCAGCGCAGGCGTCAGGCCGCGCCGGACGGTTTCGACTTCGGGCAGTTCGGGCATAAACGATCCAGCATGAAAGTGTACCTGCCTGTGTAGATTATTTTAGCCACGAAAAACACGAAAAGAGGCGCTGAGCCCTTTGTTTTTCGGCACACGGACGGATGTTCTTATTTCGAAGCCAGAGCCTTGGCAGGCTTTAAGCGGCGCAGATGACCGAGCGGCGTTCGCGCAGGCGTGGGTCGTCGCTGAGGTCGGCGTGCCAGAGCGCCGGGTTGAGCGCGATCGGGTCTTCGATGGCAAAGGCGTGCCAGGCGAGGTCCGGGCGTGGCCGATCTGAGGCGGCAATGACGGCGCGCAGTTCGGCGGCTGAGGTAACGCCGACGATCACCGAAGACACGCCCTTGAGGTTCAGGGCGTAGCTCAGGGCCGCGTGCAAGGGGTCGGTCGCGGTTTCCAGCAGGTGGCGACGGATGCGCGACAATTGCGGGCCCAGCGGTTGCAGATTGGCAGGCAGGGCTTCGCGCGGCGTGAACAACAGGCCCTGAAGGAAGACCGAGCGTACCTGCACCTCGATGCCCATGCCGGCCAGCGCTTCCAGAGCGCCTTCACGCACCAGTCGCTGATCGAGGATTGAGGTCGGCACCTGAATAAGGTCGGGCTTGAAGCGCTTGGCCAGGGCCACGGGTGAATCTTCGTAACGCGCCGAAATACCGATGCGGGAAAACAGGCCGTCGGCCTTCAGCTTTTCCATACGCGCCCACAGGGCATCGCCTTGGGGGCCCATCAGGTCGGCCGCATCGTCGATCATGCCGACGCCGACGCGGGCCAGACCCATATGCTCGACCGAACGCTTAAGGCGGGATTCGACCCAGTCGAGCCCTCTTTCGGCGCGGACGCTGCGGATTTGCGGCTTGAACGGTGAGGGGAAGGGCCAGCAACGGCCGAGTATGCGTTCGACATCGCCTTCATAGGGGGCGACGTCGATGGCCTTCAGGCCGCACTGGGCCGCGTATTGCAGGATCTGGCGGACCTCGTCTTCGGACACGCGGCCGCGCAGGTTCGAGATGCCGTAGTCGCATCCGAATTGCGCCGATCCTAGGCCCAGAGCCGCTTTCATTGATCCTTACCCAAACCTTAATGATTCCAACAGGCTATGACCTGTGACATCCAGGATTCTGCGGTCAAAGGTTAAACAACCTCTGAACAGCGGCGGGTATTTATGACAAATTTGCAGGAAAAAGCGGTCTTCCACAGTTGAAAACCATAGGGCAAAAGCAAAAGGGTTAACGGTATTTGAAAACCGTTAACCCTTGAGCGTTTTCGGGCGTTGTTTGGTCAGCGTCAGGTGTTTAGAGCGGAATGATTTCAAATGGAATCATTCCGCTCAAGCCGCCATTGAGGCGGCGGCCAAGGTGGCGGAGCCACCGCCCGGCGAGGGGCTAAACAAAAATCTGGATCATTATGTTTCTACCAGAAATCATAATGATCTAGGGATTACGCTTCTGGGAGTCCTTTTGGGCGTCTTCAAACACTTCGTCGAGCGTTTGCGGGGTTTCCGACTTTGCCGGTTGCGCCGGTTCGATGGTCACCGTCGGGGCCTCGGCGCTGGTCGCTGTGCCGAGCAAGTCATCGACGGCTGTGGTCGCCCCCGTATCGAGCGTACCCGTCCCGGTGGGAATGGTCGAAACCTTGATACGCGTCAGGGCGCGCGACATGTATTCACGCCAGATGGCCGCCGGCGTACCGCCACCGGTCACCTTGGCCATTTGTGAATTGTTGTCGCGCCCCACCCAGACGGCGGTGGTGAAGCCCCCCGTATAGCCGACGAACCACGCATCGCGGTAATCCGAAGTCGTGCCCGTCTTACCGGCAATATCAAACTGTGACAGGCGAACACCCGAACCCGTACCTGAGCGCACCACTTCGCGCATCATCTGGTTCATATAGCCGAGCGCCGGGTTGTTGATCACCAGGGCCCGGCTGTCCGCCGCGCTATGCTGATACAGGACCTTGCCTTTGGTGGTGCGGATACGCACGATGCCATAGGGCGCGACCTTATAGCCGCCGTTGGAGAAGGGCACATAGGCGCGCGCCATTTCCAGCGGCGTCACATCGGCGGTGCCGAGCGCCATGGCCGGATCGGTATTGATCTTGGAGGTGATGCCCAGACGGCGTGCGGTCGCGGCCACATTGGAGCGCCCCACCTGATCGGCCAGACGCGCGGCGACCGTGTTGATCGACTGCGCCAGCGCCGTGGTCAGGGTGATGTCGCCCAGATATTTGTTGGTGTAGTTGGCGGGGGTCCAGCCGTCGATGGTGACGGGCTCATCCACCACAGGCGTATCGGGGCGGAACTGACCACTTTCCATGGCCGTCAGATAGACGAAGGGTTTGAAGGCCGAACCCGCCTGACGCTTGGCGTCGATGGCGCGGTTGAACTGGCTGTCGGAATAGGAGACGCCGCCGATAAGGGCGCGCACGCGGCCTTCGCCGTCGATAGAGACCAGCGCCGCCTGCTCCACCTTCTTCTTGACGTCGCGCTCCATCATCGCCTTGACGGCGCGTTCAGCGTCGGTCTGGATCGGCAGGTCGAGCGTGGTTTCAACGATGATATCGTCCTTGAGCTGGCTGAGGTCGATCATCTGACCGATCTCCGATTGCAGCCAATCGACGTAATATTGCGCGTGTTCGGTGGCGAGCGTGCGCGACACCTTGATGCCGGTCTTGAATACGTCGGCGCGCTGTTCCGGCGTGATGACCTTGGCCTCCACCATTTCGTTCAGCACGATCTCGGTGCGGCGAATGGCGCGGTCCTTGTCCGACAGCGGTGAATAGCGCGACGGGCCCTTCATCATGCCAGCCAGCATGGCCGCTTCGCCGATGGTCAGGTCCTTGGCCGGTTTGTTGAAATAACGCTGAGCGGCCGCTTCGATGCCGGTCGCCCCGCCGCCGAACCACACGCGGTTAAGGTAGAGGGCCAGGATCTGCTTCTTGGTGAACTTCATCTCCAGCCACACGGACAGGATCAGTTCCTGCACCTTGCGCTTCACATTCTGGTCGTTGGAGAGGAAGAGGTTGCGCGCCAACTGCTGCGTGATGGTCGAACCACCAGCCAGATTGGCACCTTCCTTGCGTGTGGCATTGCGGATCAGGGCGCGGCCGACCCCGATGGGGTCAAAGCCAAAATGGTGATAGAAGCGGCGGTCTTCGATGGCGATAAAGGCCGCGGGCACATAGTCCGGCAATTCGTCGATATCGACCGGCGGCGCAAACTGCGAACCGCGCACAGCTACCAGCGCGCCGGAGCGATCCAGATAGGTGATGGAGGGCGCGCGGTCC
>NZ_JAIWNX010000279.1 GCF_020217185.1 Asticcacaulis sp. | reverse complement strand
GTCTTATACAGCGACGACGTATCGGGCAGGTCCAGCGAAAAGAACGCGATAAAGCCGACGGCGAAAATCACCGCCCAGACGGCGAATACCATTAACCAGTACAGGATAGCCTTCACGGGCGGACGCTTCATATCAAAGGCGAGAGCCATACATTATCCCCACGACACCGCGATTGCCTAACCGGGCAAGAGGTGTTTCGCTTATGCTTCATGCAAAGATTTCGTTAAGGATATATCAAAGCCTGCGGCGCGCGTCCCTTATATTTGCGCATCCGACGCCTGATTTCTCCGTGCCGCGCCTGTGGCGGCACACGTCATCCTGTCATGGTCGTCCCCGTGCGACACATGACCGGCAATTCCGGCAAAATTAAGGGCGATAAAAAAACACCGCTGGCTCTTGTATCCTGTCCCCCGAAACAGCTTATAGGAAAGGGGTCAAAATTCAGATGAACGGACCGCCCGATGCTTCTCGATCACCCTCATGACCCTGTACCGGAGGCCGCTTACGGCCTGTCGGGCCCCGGTCTGGAGCGGGTGCGCGCGGCGCGCGAGACGCTGAAAAGCGTTTTCCATTATGATGATTTTCGTGGTCAGCAGGCGCGGGTGATCGCGGCCATCCTCAATGGCGAGGACGTGTTGGCCATCCTGCCGACCGGGGGTGGCAAGAGTCTGTGTTATCAGATTCCCGCCCTGATGCGACCGGGCTTCGGGCTGGTTATTTCGCCGCTGATTGCGCTGATGGCGGATCAGGTGCAGGCGCTGGTCAAAAAAGGTGTGCGCGCCGAACGGCTCGATTCCAGCCTGTCTATGGAAGCGCGTTACCAGCTATGGGACCGCGCAGAAAACGGCGAAATCGACCTCCTCTACCTCTCCCCCGAAGCGCTCACTCAGGGTTTTGTGCTCGACAAGCTGTCGCGCCTGCCGGTCAATCTGATTGCCATCGACGAAGCGCACTGCGTGTCGCAATGGGGGCACGATTTCCGACCCGAATATCGCGCGCTGGGTAAACTCAAAGCCCTGTTTGGCAAGGTGCCGACACTGGCTTTGACCGCCACGGCGGACCCGCACACCCGCGCTGATATCAAGAAGGCGCTGCATATCGAAAATGCCGCCGAGGTTATCGACAGTTTCGACCGCCCGAACCTCAGTTTGCGCCTGATGCGGCGCACGGGCAGTGCCCAGAAGATGATCCTCGATATGCTGCGGCGGCAAAAGAATGCGTCCGGCATCATCTATGCCGGATCGCGCGATGGGGCCGAAAAGCTGGCGCGGCAATTGTCGGCGGAAGGGTTCAAGGCGGACGCCTATCATGCCGGACTGCCCGCCAAGGTGCGCGACGAGCGGCTGCACGATTTTCTGGCCGACCGCACCAAGATCATGGTGGCAACCATCGCTTTTGGCATGGGCATCAACAAGCCCGATGTGCGCTTTGTCATCCATGCCGATCCGCCCTCCTCACTGGAAGCCTACTGGCAGGAGGTGGGGCGTGCCGGGCGTGATGGTAAACCGGCGTCGGGCGTCTGCCTTTTTAGCTCAACTGATCTCGGCTGGTCGCTGCGGCGGCTGTCGATGCGTGAAAACGAGACGGGGACTGACCTGTCTGTTCAAAAGCAGAAGGCATTGGATTTTTTCCGCTTTGTCCATAACCCGGAGTGTCGCCGCAAAGGCGTGCGGCGGTATTTCGGCGATGCCGCCGGCGACAATTGCGGGACCTGCGATAACTGTTTGTCGCGTGCGCCGGTGGTCGATGCCACGCAAGCCGCGCAGATGCTGATGTCGGCGCTTTACCGCTTCAATAGCCCGCGCGGGCGCAAGAAGCTGATCGAGCACGTGCTGGGGCAGAATGCGCAGGACTACGGATCGCGCCTGTCCACCTTCGGCTGCGCCAAGGGACACTATAAGGCCGATTTTCTCACCGATGTGCTCGACCTGTGCGAGGCCGAGGGGCTGATCGTCGAGGAGCTTTACGACGGCAAGATGCCGATTGTGGCGCTGGACCGCGAACGCTTTGCGGGCCTTATCCGCGGTGAAGTGCATCTGGCGCTAAAGGTATAAGGGTTACATTTGTTGACCGCCGTTCTAATGACATAACTTGACCCGCTGACGGGGTACGGCCATTACCGCCGCTACTTCCCGTATATGTGTGTGTGTCATGTCCGCTCCCGAAGCCGCGCCGCCGGCGCTCAAAAATCCGTTTCTGGTGATCTTTACGCTGGGCGCGCTTTCGACCATCAGCCCCTTCGCCATCGACATGTATCTGCCTGCCTTTGGTCAGATCGCGGCGGATTTCCACACCAGCAGCGCGGCCGTCGGCCTGTCGCTTTCGACCTATTTCGCCGGTATGGCGCTGGGGCCGCTGATCTATGGGCCTTTGCTGGACCGTTATGGCCGCAAACCGCCGCTCTATGCCGGTCTGGCCCTGTTCGTTCTGACCTCGGTCGGGTGCGTGTTTGCACCCAATATCGACGTGCTGATCTGGCTGCGGCTATTTCAGGCGCTGGGCGGTTGCGCCGCTTCGGTGGCGGCCATGTCGCTGGTGCGCGACCTGTTTCCGCCCAAGGATACGGCGAAGATCATCTCGCTGATCATCCTGACCATCGGCGTGTCACCGCTGCTGGCACCGACTCTTGGCGGGCTGGTTACCACATGGCTCGACTGGCATTGGGTGTTCGCGTTTCTGGCGGCGATTGTGGGGTTGATCCTCGTACTGGTGCTGACGGTGCTGCCCGATGGCAAGCCCGCGGATCCGACCGTATCGCTTAAACCCCTGCCGATCCTGACCACCTTCCTGGGGCTCTACCGCAATCCCGCCTTTGTCACCTATCTGTTTGCGGGTGGCTTTTCGTTTGGCAGCCTGTTTATCTACGTCTCCGCCTCACCGGTCATCTTTATGGAGATATTCCATATCAAGCCGGAAATTTACGGTCTGATCTTCGCGGGGCTCAGCGTCGGCTTTATTGGCTCCAGCCAGCTCAATGTCTTCGTCAACCGCCGATACAGTTCAAAACAGATCCTGCGCGTCGCCCTGAGCGTGCAGTGCGTGTTCGTGCTGGCCTTTTTGCTGGCAGCGGCCAACGGCTGGCTGAATGTGTGGGGTACGGTCGCCCTGCTGTTCCTTATTCTGTCCTGTCTCGGCTTTATCGGTCCCAATTCGTCGGCCACGGCTATAGGCAGCCTAACGCGCGACATTGGTTCGGGCTCGGCCCTGATGAGCTTTACTCAGATCGGGTTGGCGACACTGGTATCGGCGGTGGTGTCGGCGCTTCAGGCGCAAACCCTGACGCCGATTGTGGCGGTCATGACGGTAAGCGTGCTGATCGGGCGCGTCGTCCTGTTTGTCGGTGAGCGCCTGGGACGCCCCGCACATGACTGAGGGAGCGGCCGGACGTTACACCCTGTGGGCCATTATTGGCGTCATTGGCGGCATGTTGTCGTTTCAGTTCGGCGCCGGCATCGCTAAGTCGTTGTTCAGCAGTGTGGGGCCGCTGGGGGCGACGGCCCTGCGTCAGACGCTGGCGGCGATCTTCCTGATGGTGCTGTTTCGTCCGTGGCGGAATTGGCCGCCGCGCTCGGCGTGGAAGTGGCTGATCCTTTTCGGGCTCAATCTCGGCCTGATGAACCTGTGCTTTTATCTGTCGTTTCAGCGCATCCCGCTGGGCATTGCCGTCGCCATCGAATTTATGGGCCCGCTCAGCGTCGCGGTATGGAGTTCACGCCGGGCGCTGGATTTCGTCTGGGTGGCCTGCGCCGCCACGGGCTTATGGTTCTTGTTACCTCACGCGGGGGGCGGGGCGCTTGATCCTATCGGTGTGGCGCTGGCAGTAGCCGCGGGGGTCGGCTGGGCCAGCTATATTCTGCTGGGGCAAAAGGTCGCCCAGCGCGTGCCCGAAGGGCAGGCCGTCAGCTTTGGCGTGGCCTTTTCCTGCCTCGTCACCCTGCCTCTGGCCCTGATCACCATTGGCGCGCCCCTGTTTCAGCCGCAGATATTGCTGACGGGGCTGATGGTGGCGCTGTTGTCGAGCGCGGTGCCCTATACGCTGGAAATGTTTGCGCTGAAACGCATCCCGGCGCGCACCTTCAGCATCCTGATGAGTCTGGAACCGGCTCTGGCCGCCCTGTCCGGCCTGATCCTGCTGCACGAGGCCCTAAGCCCGCAGCAATGGCTGGCCATTGCGCTTGTGGTACTGGCGTCCGGAGGTTCGGCCTTGACGGCGCGACGCGCTCAGATGGCCCCTCAATAGATATCAGAGATTGTCTCCGAGGAAGTCGATGGTGCGCTCCCACGCCAGATCGGCGGCGTCTTCATCATAGACTTCCGGGCGGGTCTTGTTGAAGAAGGCGTGATCGGCGTCGTAGCTGTAAAGCTCCGGATGGCGACCGGCCGCGCGCATGTCGCTTTCGATCTTGGCCACGACTTCCGGCGTGACCCAATCGTCCTTCTTGCCGAAATGGCCCTGAAACGGGATGGCGATATCGCCGGGCTTGGCAAATTCACGCGGCGGAATGCCGTAGAAACAGACGGCGGCGGAAAAGCCGCTCAGGCGTGCGGCGGAGGCAATGGTCAGGGCCCCGCCCATGCAGAAGCCCATCACCGCCACCTTGTCATTGATGTCCTTGAGATAGGCCAAAGCCGCCGCAATATCCTCATGCACCGCGCCGGGGAAGTCGAGGCCGTTCATCATGTGGCTGGCCTCATCGGCGTCCTTCGTTACGCGCCCGTGATAGAGGTCAGGTGCCAGGGCGTTGAAGCCTTCGGCGTCAAAACGATCGACAATCGCCTTGATATGATCATTGAGGCCCCACCATTCCTGCAATACGATGACGCTGGCGCGTGCCGGATCGACTTCCGAACGGTAGGCCGACAGCGTGCCCCCATCGGGGCGGGTGAGTTCAATCATCTGGCCCATGCGGTAATCCTCGGATATATTTTTGCTTTTTGGCGGTGCGGTAGGGCTACCATAAATTCATTCGGCCCACCCTGTAAAGCCATCTGCGCTGCCCTATATCCTCTGGGTGCGGGTTTAATGCTGCATTGCAAACGTTTGGCAGCGCTTTTCGAGATCAGATGTGTGGTGGATTTATGGGAGGCATAAGGCTATGGCAGTCTTGATGGGGTGGCTGCTTGGCCTGTCTCTGGCGGCCCCGACCGGAGCGGAAGAGGCTGAGATCATCGTGCGCGGACGGCTCACGCCGTTTCGCGGGGATGCCGCTTTTTCGACCGTCAGCGTTGGCAAACCGGCCATAGACGCCGCCAGCAGTCTGGATGAGGCCCTGAAGGCAGAGGCGCAGGCCTCCCTGTTTCGTCGGCAATCCAGCCTGAGCGCCAATCCAACCATTCAGGGCCTGTCCTTGCGGGCCATAGCACCATCCGGAGCCGGGCGGGCGCTGGTGACGCTGGATGGTGTCCCGCAGAACGATCCATTCGGCGGCTGGGTCATCTGGGCCAGTTTACCGGCGGACGCTATCGACCGGGCCCGCGTGGTGCGTGGGGCAGGTGGCGGGGCCTATGGAGCCGGAGCGCTGACCGGCGTTATTGATCTCGACCTTGCACCACCGCAGAGCCGGGTGACGGGCGGTCTGGATTGGGGCGATAGCGGAAGCTGGGGCGTGCAACTCAACGGCGGAGTGGGTGGTTTGGCCTTGCACTATAGCCGCGCCCGCCGATACGGGGATGCGGCTGTGCGCGGCACCCAGCGCGGGGCGGCGGATGAAGGCGTCTTCGGGGATGATGAGGCCACGCTGGCGACGTGGCGCGGTGAAGCGAGGGGGCACGATCTGACCCTGATGGCAGGGCGTTACGACAGCCGCCGCGATACCGGCCTGTCGGGGGCCACGGCGCGCGCCAGGGGTCATCAGTACGCCCTCAGTCTGACCCGCCCCACCGCAGAGACAGGCGACGGATACCGGCTTCAGCTCTGGTATCGCGACAGCGACCTCTCGAACCGCTCTGTGTCGGTCCTGAGCGGGCGTGCGGGCACAAGTCTGGCCAATGATCAGTTCGCCACGCCGGCCGAAGGCTATGGGTTTAATGCCGCCTGGCGTCGTGAAAGCGATGACGGCGAGTGGGAGGTGGGGGTCGATACCCGCCGCAGCGAAGGCGAGGCGCGCGAGCGCTTTCGTTATGTCAGCGGTGTGGCCACGCGCTATCGCGAAGCGGGCGGGCGCACCGACCTGAGCGGCCTGTATGTTCAGGGCACGCGGCGGTTCGGTGCGGTCAGCCTGACCGGAGCGGTACGCGCCGATAACTGGCGGGCGACCCGTGGGTTTCGCCGCGAAAGCGAGCTGAGTACGGGGGCGTCCGTACTGGATTTACGCCCCGCAAACGCTGATGCGACGGTGGTGTCGGCGCGTCTGGGCCTTACGCGGCAAGTAGGCGCTCAGCAATGGCGCGCGGCGGTCTATAACGGCTTTCGGCCGCCATCTTTGAATGAGCTTTATCGCCCCTTTCGCGTCGGCAATGACGTCACCGAAGCCAATAGCGCGCTGAAACCGGAAACGCTGAGCGGCATAGAGGCGGGCTGGCGCTATGCAGTGAACGGGCTAAGCGTCGATCTGGGTGTGTTCCATAATCGGCTGAGTGATCCGATCAGCAATATTACTGTGGGTTTTGGACCGGGCACCTTCCCGACGGCGGGCTTTATCCCAGCGGGTGGGGTGCTGCGGCAGCGTCAGAATGCCGGTGAGGTGCGGGCCACGGGACTGGAACTGTCGGCGCGCTGGCAGGCGGCTGAGCGTCTGACCCTGACCCTGTCCGGTACGGCTACGCATGCGCAGATGCGGGGTGGCGATCCGGCTCTTAAGGGCAAGCGTCCGGCGCAGGCCCCGGCCTATCTGTTGTCGGTGGGGGGCGATTATCGGCTGGACCGGACACGGCTCAGTGCCGACTGGCTGTTTATCGGCGAAAGTTTCGAGGACGACCTCAACCGTCAGCGCCTGTCGCCAGCTTCCCGACTGCGTCTGATGGCTGAGCGTCCCGTAACGGAGGCTCTGAGCTTGCGGCTGAGTGTTGATAACGCTCTGGACGCGGATATACCCATTCAGCGCACCGCCGACGGCATCGTCGGTTATGATAACCGCCGGGCGGTAATGCTGTCTCTGCGCTGGCGCTAGATCAGAAGATCGTGGCTCTCGGATGAGCGTTTCAGCCACGCGGCCGCATAGCCGCAGATGGGATGCACTTTCAGGCCGGTGCCGCGGGCATGGGCGACAATGCCCTTCATCAGGTCGCCGGCCGCACCAGAACCGCGCAGTTCAGGCGGCGCAAACACATAGTCGATGTTCAGCACCTGACCTTGCAGATGATAATCGGCATAGGCGGTGTGTCCGTCGCGGCTCAGCTCAAAGCGGCTTTGGGCGGTGTTGTCGATGATTTGGCTCATGGCGGCCTCCTTCAGTCAGAGATGGGAAGGATCAGGCTTAAGCGCCAGAGCGTAAAAAGAAGAGAGGAAATGGTGCAGGTGGAGGGGCGAAGTGATGCGCCTTCGTGTCTTCAACGGCCGGATGCAGTCAGCATCTTCGGCCGTTGGTATTACCCTGTCTTTCGACGAAACCATTAAAAAAGGCTCTCCCGAGGGAGAGCCTTTTTTAATGGTGGAGCTAAGCGGAGTCGAACCGCTGACCTCTTGAATGCCATTCAAGCGCTCTACCAACTGAGCTATAGCCCCATCTCATTTCGATGGTCTCGTTGGCGTCGCCGCCGCTGAGGTCGCGACTTCTAGGACAAGGCATTTTGACATGCAAGCGCTTTTTCGAAGTTTTTTCGATTTTTTCACAGGTCCGTGAAGAGGGGTGACGCGTGCCATGAAAAAAGCCGCGAAGCGCAAACTTCGCGGCTTTTTCTATCCTGTGACGGACGATCAGATATCGTCTTCGTTGCCTTCGCTGGGCAGGCCGTCGATGTCTTCGTCGAAGGTGTCGTCCTCATCGTCTTCGAGGAAGGGCACATCATCGGCATCGTCGTCCGCCAGGTCGGCGTCTTCGATGTCCATATCGACCGGATCGGGCGCGACGCGGGCCGGATCGGCGGGATCAAGCTCATCGTCTTCGTCGGCCAGAAGCGTGTCATCAGCAACGACTTCGTCGATTTCCGGTGTGATGATTTCCGGTTCTTCGTCTTCGTCCTCTTCGCCGGGGGTCTTGCCCTTGACCTGATCTTCGGCCTCATCGTCCATTTCATACTCGTCCGGCGCGACCGGACGGACGCGGGTGCGACGGGTACGAAGCGCTTCTTCGGGATCGAACTCGAAAGCGCATTTGGGGCAGTGGGCCGGACGTTTGTTCAGGTCGTAGAACTTGGCCGTGCAATTCGGACAAATCTGTTTGGTGCCAAGGGCGGGATCAGCCACGGAGCGTCCTCATAAAGTGGAAAACTATAAAGCTTTGGCCTCCCTTGCCACCAGATCGCGCGCCTGTCAAAACGGATTTTCGGCATTTTGCCCCTTTTTATGACCTTCCGTATGCCGGTTTATCCTGAGGGTAGGCGAGTGAAGGGGGTTGCGGGCTTTGTCAGGCCTATCTAAAAGCGGCCCTTATGACGCAATCCCTCATCATCGCCTTCGACGGTCCTGCGGCCTCCGGTAAGGGGACCCTGGCCTCGGTCATCGCGCAGGACTATGGCCTGCCGATGCTCGATACGGGCCTGATCTATCGCGCTGTCGGGTTTTTGCGGGCGCAGCAGGGGCTCACGCTCGAAGACGTGCCGCAACTGGTGGCCATCGCGCGGACGCTGGATACCCAAACGCTTGACAATCCTGACCTGCGCGGCCGCGAGGCGGGCGAATGGGCCTCGCAGGTGGCTGCCATTCCCGAAGTGCGTGACGCCCTGAAACGCTTTCAGATCGACTTCGCGCATCAGCCGGGCGGGGCTGTGCTCGATGGTCGTGATATCGGCACGGTAATTGCGCCCGATGCGCCGGTCAAAATCTTCGTCACCGCCCGTGCCGAGGTGCGCGCCCATCGCCGCTGGCTGCAACTGGTGAAAAGTAATCCCGATCTGGCCTATGAGGATGTGCTGGCCGATATCCGGCTGCGCGATGAGCGCGACTCGTCGCGGTCTTCGGCCCCATTGTCCATGGCTGACGATGCCGTCTTGCTTGATACGACCGATTTAGGTATAGAGGCGGCCATCGAACATGCGCGACGCATCGTGAAGGACCGCCGCGGCTCTTTTTAGAAGGGTCAATCTCACCGGCGCTCTTTTATCAGGCAGGATCACGAACGGCGCTTTGCGGAAACCCTATCCGGGCATCCGGCATGTGACATTCCCATTCAAAAAGCCGCTGTCCGTGTGGCCGAAGCCGTGCGCTTCGCCGTTCCTGTCCGACGTCGCCGTCTTCGTCACGGCCACGCCTCAGCGCCAACCCAAACTGAGATTACATGAGCGATTACAATCCGTCGCGTGACGATTTCGCGGCCCTTCTGGAAGAATCCCTGCACGGCCGCGACATGCTCGAAGGTCAGGTCGTACACGGTCTGGTCGTCGGCCTGGAAAAGGACTTCGTTATCGTCGATGTCGGTCTGAAGACCGAAGGCCGCATCTCGCTGAAGGAATTCGGCGTCGAAGCGGCGGCCAATCTGAAGGCTGGCGACACCGTCGAAGTCTATCTGGAACGCGTCGAAAACGCCATGGGCGAAGCGGTTATCAGCCGTGAGAAGGCCCGTCGCGAAGAAGCCTGGACCCGCCTCGAAGCCATCTTCAACCGTGGCGAGCCGGTCATGGGCACCATCGTCGGCCGCGTCAAGGGCGGCTTCACCGTCGATATGGACGGCGCTTCGGGCTTCCTGCCCGGTTCGCAGGTCGATATCCGTCCGGTGCGCGACATCGCCCCGCTGATGGGCAAGGAACAGCCCTTCGCCATTCTGAAGATGGACCGTCCGCGCGGCAATATCGTCGTGTCGCGTCGCGCCATTCTTGAAGAAGCCCGTGCCGAACAGCGCACCGAGCTGGTCGGTCAGCTGGCCGAAGGCGAAATCCGTGACGGCGTCGTCAAGAACATCACCGA
>NZ_JAIWNX010000278.1 GCF_020217185.1 Asticcacaulis sp. | reverse complement strand
CTACGGTGCGTTCGTTGACCTCGGCGGCATCGACGGCCTGCTGCACGTCACCGACATGTCGTGGAAGCGCGTGTCGCATCCGTCGCAGGTCCTCAATGTTGGCGACAGCGTCCGCGTCCAGATCATCAAGATCAATCCGGACACGCAGCGTATCTCGCTGGGCATGAAGCAACTGCAATCCGATCCGTGGGACGGTGTCGAAGCCAAGTACCCGGTCGGTGGCAAGTTCACCGGTCGCATCACCAACATCACTGACTACGGCGCGTTCGTCGAGCTGGAGTCGGGCGTTGAAGGTCTGGTGCACGTTTCGGAAATGTCGTGGACCAAGAAGAACGTCCATCCGGGCAAGATCGTTTCGACGTCTCAGGAAGTCGAAGTGGTCGTGCTGGAAGTCGATGCCGGCAAGCGCCGCGTGTCGCTGGGCCTCAAGCAGGCTCAGAACAATCCGTGGGATGACTTCCTGTCCAAGCACCCGATCGGTTCGGTGATCGAAGGCGAAGTGAAGAACGCGACCGAATTCGGTCTGTTCGTCGGCTTCGAAAACGACATCGACGGCATGGTCCACCTCTCCGACCTCGACTGGAACGTCGCGGGCGAAGAAGCCATCGCCAAGTACAAGAAGGGCGACATCGTCAAGACTAAGGTTCTGGACGTTGACGTCGAAAAGGAACGCATCTCGCTGGGTATCAAGCAACTCGGCGGCGATCCGATGTCGGGCGACACCTTCCGCAAGGGCCAGACCGTGACCGTCACCGTCACCGAAGTCACTTCGGGCGGTATCGAAGTCAAGTTCGGCGAAGACGATGCTCCGGTGTCGGCCTTCATCCGCAAGTCGGACCTGTCGCGCGACCGCAACGAGCAGCGCGTTGAGCGCTTCGCCGTGGGTGACCGCGTCGATGCCCAGATCACCAATGTCGATAAGGCCGCCCGCAAGGTGTCCGTCTCGATCAAGGCTCTGGAAATGGCTGACGAAAAGCAGGCCATCGAGCAGTACGGCTCTCAGGACTCCGGCGCTTCGCTGGGCGACATCCTGGGCGCGGCCCTGCGCGGTTCGACCAAAGAGTAAGCCTTTCAGACTTAATTGTCTTTAATGCGGCCCCCGCCTTTCAGCTTCGCAAGAACTGAAAAGCGGGGCTTTTTTTGTGCGCCGCAGCGCCTCACAGGCGCGGCATCGTGCGGATGAGCGCATATTTCGTATACATTTCGTCTCAGCGGCTATTAATTTTTGAAACAACCCCTTGAAGCGGCTTTCGTTTTCGATCATGCTCGCAAGATGATGTGCTGGCGGGTGTCCGGCTGCGTTGCAACGTGGTCATAAGATTCAGACCGTGGATCACCGGACGCCTATATATTTCGAACCTGTGTTCGGGGGATAAGATGTTAAAATCGGAACTGATCGAGCGTTTGGCGTCCGAATATCCGCATATGACGCAGAAAGACGTCGAGCGGATCGTCAACCTGATTCTGGAATCCATGATCGAGACGCTCGAAAAGGGTGGCCGGGTCGAGCTGCGCGGCTTCGGGGCCTTTTCGGTACGCTCGCGTCCGGCGCGCGTGGGGCGTAACCCGCGCACCGGTGAAGCGGTCTCGGTTCCCGCCAAGCACGTGCCCTTCTTCAAGAGCGGCAAGGAACTGCGCGAACGCCTGAACCTGTCGGGCGACGACAACGAATAAAATAAACACATAAACAGAGGGGGTGCCCGTGAGCATTGTTTCGGAATTCAAAACCTTCCTGATGCGCGGCAATGTCATCGACCTGGCGGTCGGTGTCGTGATTGGCGGTGCGTTCGGCAAGATCGTGTCCTCGCTTGTGGACAATATCATCATGCCGCCTATCGGTCTGTTGACCGGCGGCGTGGATTTTTCGGACCTCAAGCTGGTCCTGAAAGCCGCCGTGGGTGACACGCCCGAAGTGGCCATCAGCTACGGCATCTTCATCAACACGCTGATTCAGTTTGTGATTATCGGTGCGGCCATCTTTATGGTGGTTAAGGCGATCAACCGCCTCTTTCCGCCCCCCGCCGCGCCCGCGGCAGATCCGGGGCCTTCGGAAAAGGATCTGCTGGCCGGTATTCTTGAAGAGTTGAAGAAGAAATAATACCAAGAGTCATTGAAAATGACTCTTGGTATGCCTTTCGAGACTGTCTCATGTCTTTGACACATATGAGACAGTCTCGAGTTTTCAACGGTCGGATGCGGTCAGCATCTTCGGCCGTTGGTATAAGTCACGAGGCGCGGTCAGTTCCGCGCCTTTTCTTTTACCCAAACAGGGTGGTCAGACCGATCAGTTCCAGATCACGCGCCCGGATGAGATAGACCGGTATGTCCTGCATATAGCCACGCAGTCGCCCCTTGTCAGTGAAGCGCGCCTCAAAGCCCTTCCAGTCGATCAGGTCGCTGATCAGTTCCACATACTCACCGGCCAGATAGATGCCGCCGCGTGCCCCCAGCATCAGAGCCGTGTCCGACGCCATAGCCGCCAGAAAGCCCTGACTGAGACTCACGGCTTCAAGCGCCCGCGCATCACCCGTATGGGCGAGGGCGACCACCTCGGAAGCATTGACGCGGCGGTTGTCGCCAGCGTCCACCTGTCCCAAAATTTCGTAGATTTCCGCCAGCCCCTGCATACTGACGACGCGTTCGCGTGACACGTGGCCGTATTTGCGCTCAAGGTGTTCAAACACCTGCGCTTCACGCGGCGTTGTTATCGCCAGATCGGCATGACCGCCTTCGCAGGGCAGCACCGTCGGATGTCCCAGATCATCCATAATGATCGCGGCCAGCCCAAGGCCGCGACCGGCCCCGACCAGGGCGCGGGCTTGCCCATCTTCGCCTTCGCCGCCACAGACCTTGACCAGTTCGGAGGTGAACAGACGATCCACCGCCATCGCCTTGCACACGCAGTCATTGACGACGTGCAGGCGCTGAATGTTCAGAAGCTCGCGCAGGTGCTGCCGGTCGATGCGATAGCCATGATTGGGCATGGAAAAGCCGCCATCCACCTCCCAGCCGCAGGCCGAAACCGCCGCGGCCATCAGCTCAGGCTGGTTGTTGGCTTCGAGGAAATCGACTATGGAAGCGTTGAATTCTTCGATCGACTTGCATGGATACAGCGTAGCCTCTGTCGGGCGCGCCCCCGGCGTTACCAGCGCCAGCTTCATGTGGGCACTATTGGAGAGGTCGCTCAAAAGAACGGCGGTCATATACTATCCCCTGTACGGTGCGCCGTTTGTCCGGCGCGTTTTATGTGAGTCGAGAATTAGCGCGCTAATTCTTGATTTTTCTTAAAGCTCGGCGCATCTGATATAAAAATCAAGGCGTTTCATGACGATTAAGGCGAAAATCTGCGGTATTACGGATGATGATAGCGCTCGCATAGCGATAGATGACAGCGCTGGCATGTTGGGCTTCATCTCATTTCCGAAAAGCCCGAGGCATCTTGACTTGGATCGCATGGCGCAGTTGATTGCAAATGCGACTTCCTATACTGCGCACGTGAATAAAAAAACGCAGTGCGTCAGCGTTGTGGTCGATCCGGACGATGCGCTGCTTGAGGCCCTCATGCAAAAGGTTCGGCCCGACCTGATCCAGCTGCATGGCCATGAAAGCCCTGAGCGTGTCCGCCATATCCGCGCGCGCTTTGGCATTCCGCTGATCAAGGCCATCAGCGTCGAAAGCCGCGCCGATGTGCTCGCCGCCGCGCCTTATGAAGACGTGGTTGAGCATTTGCTGTTTGATGCCAAGCCGCCGAAGGATGCCACCCTGCCCGGTGGGGTCGGGGCGCGTTTCGACTGGACGCTGATGGAGGGCTACCCGTCGTCACGCCCGTGGCTGCTGGCCGGGGGGCTGACCCCCTGGAACGTCGCCGAGGCGGTTTCGCAGTCGAAAGCGAAGATGGTCGATGTTTCTTCTGGTGTTGAGCGGGCACCGGGACTAAAAGACGCAGCACTGATCTCTCAGTTTCTTAAGGCCGTAAAAGAGCTTTAATCCAGAAGGACCTTTCACCGTGGATGACGCCATCCTGACCAATCGCTACAATATGCCGGACGCCAAGGGGCGCTTCGGCGAGTTCGGTGGGCTCTATGTCCCCGAAACCCTCATGCCGCTCGTTCTCGAACTGGGCGAAGCATGGGCGCAGGCGAAACAGGATGAGGCCTTCTGGGCGGAGTACCACCATCTTCTCAAATACTTCGTCGGTCGCCCCAGCCCGCTCTATCTGGCGGAGCGCCTGACCGAGCATTTCGGGGGTGCCAAAATCTATTTCAAGCGCGAAGAGCTGAACCACACCGGCGCGCACAAGATCAATAACTGCATCGGTCAGATCCTGCTGGCGCGCCGCATGGGCCGCACGCGCATCATCGCCGAAACCGGAGCCGGTCAGCACGGCGTGGCCTCAGCCACGGTGTGCGCCAAGTTCGATCTTCCGTGTACGGTCTATATGGGCGCGCTGGACGTTGAACGTCAAAAGCCCAATGTTTTCCGTATGCAACTGATGGGCACCAAGGTGCACCCGGTGACCAACGGCAATGGTACGCTGAAGGACGCCATGAACGAGGCGCTGCGTGACTGGGTCACCAATGTCCACGACACCTACTATATGATCGGCACCGCCGCCGGTATGCACCCCTATCCGGAAATGGTTCGCGACTTCCAGACCATCATCGGCAAGGAGACGCGCCAGCAGATTCTGGAGGCTGAAGGCCGCCTGCCTGACGCTGTGATCGCCTGCGTCGGCGGGGGCTCGAACGCCATCGGCATGTTCCACCCCTTCATCGACGATGAGAGCGTGAAGATTGTCGGCGTCGAAGCCGCTGGTCACGGGCTGGATGTGTATAACGGACACGCCGCCTCGCTGAATGGCGGCCGTCCGGGCGTGCTGCATGGCAACCGCACCTACCTGCTTCAGGACGAGGACGGTCAGATTCTCGAAGGCCACTCGATCTCGGCCGGTCTTGACTATCCGGGCATCGGGCCGGAACACGCCCACCTGTTCGATACGGGCCGCGCGCGCTACGTCTATGCCACCGACGAAGAGGCTCTGGAGGCGTTCCAGCTCACCTCGCGCCTCGAAGGCATTATTCCGGCGCTCGAATCCTCGCACGCCATTGCTCGCTTGGGCGATCTGGCCAAGGAGGTCGGTAAGGGCGGCGTCATCGTGCTCAACCTGTCGGGTCGGGGCGATAAGGACATTTTCACCGTCGCCAAGGCGCTCGGTCAGCAAATGGGGAATCTCTAACCGTGTCAGTCGCGCGTATCGACGCCCACTTCGCCCAACTCAAGGCGGAGAATCGGGCGGCTTTTGTCTCCTACATCATGGCCGGCGATCCGGACCTCGACACCTCTTTCGACCTGTTGAAAGGGCTGGTGGAGGCCGGGGCCGACATTATCGAGCTGGGCTTCCCCTTCTCCGACCCGATGGCCGAAGGCCCGATCATTCAGCTTGCCGCCGAACGTTCGCTGAAGAACGGCACAAAGATGGCCGACGTGTTTGCCCTGGCTTCACGCTTTCGTGAATCGGACGCCGAAACGCCGCTGATTCTGATGGGGTATATGAACCCCGTTGAGAATATGGGCTATCCGGCCTTTGCCGAAGCCTGCGCTAAGGCGGGTGTCGATGGCGTCATCGTCGTCGATTGTCCACCGGAAGAGGCCGAGCGTCTGATTGACGCGCTGGACGCCGCCGATGTGGCGCTGATCCGCCTGATCACGCCGACCAGCGACGACAACCGTCTGAAAACGCTGGTGAAGCGCACCAAGGGCTTTGTCTATTACGTCTCGGTGGCCGGTGTCACCGGCGTCAAGGAAGTCAATGCCGAAGGTATCCGTGAGGCCGTGGCCCATGTGCGTGAGGTCGCCAACCTGCCCGTCGTGGTCGGCTTCGGCATCAAGACGCCGGAGCGCGCCGCCGAAGTGGCCCGCATCGCCGATGGCAGCGTTGTCGGCTCGGTGCTGGTGGACGCAATAGCGAAATCTTTACTTGAAAATTCCCCATCCAGCACAAAAGTGCTGGAAACCGCGAGCCTTTTGGCTCAGGCTGTCCGTAACGCGAGAAACTAGGCCCTCAAACTGTGGAAGCCGGTGAATGAAAGGGTTCATTAACCCTTTATTGGCACGGCTCACCTCAGAAAAAAACGCATAGATTTTTGAGCGCCCCCGGAGTTAGTGACCTTACATGGCCATTGCCGATAAATTAGCCAAGAGTAGACGCGCCTTGACGAATACCGCCCGACCCACGGACCGCCGCGACAGCGGTGGATGGCTCGCCAAGATTGCCCCCGGCGTCTCCAAATTTGTGTCCAAGCGTGAAACGCCCGAAAACCTGTGGGTCAAGGACCCCGATACGGGCGAGATGATCTACCGCCCCGACCTCGAAGCGTCGCTGTGGGTGACGCCGACCGGTCGGCACATGCGCATCAATGCCCAGACGCGCCTGTCCTTCACCTTCGACAACGGCGAATATGAAGCGCTCGATACGCCCGCCGTGCCCGAAGACCCACTGCATTTTTCCGACGGCAAGCCCTATGCGCAGCGCCTGAAGGCCGCGCGTGAGGCGTCGGGTGCCAAGGACACCATGCAGATCGGCTATGGCAAGGTGTCGGACGTGCCCTGCGTCGTGCTGGTGCAGGACTTTACCTTTATGGGCGGTTCGCTCGGCATGGCGGCCGGTGAAGCCTTTATCGCCGCCTGCCGCTACGCCGTTGAGCGCAAGGTGCCTATGGTCGCCATCACGGCTTCGGGCGGGGCGCGCATGCAGGAGGGCACCCTGTCCCTGATGCAACTGGCGCGCACGACGCTGGCCATTCAGGAACTGAAGGCCGCGCAACTGCCCTATATCGTTGTCCTGACCGACCCGACCACCGGGGGCGTGTCGGCCTCCTATGCCATGCTGGGCGACATCCATCTGGCGGAACCGGGCGCGCTGATCTGCTTTGCCGGGCCGCGCGTCATCGAAACCACCATCCGCGAAAAGCTGCCCGAAGGCTTCCAGCGCGCCGAGTATCTGGTGGATAAGGGTATGGTGGACCGGGTTGTTCCGCGTGCGGAGCTTCCCGAAGTTCTGGGCGCACTGATGTCCATGCTGATGGATGGCAAACGGCGGCAGGGTCATTGACCCTGCACCCGTAGCGGGCGCAGGTGATGAGGGGGAGCCTGTGAAATTTGATAGCTACTGGCCGCTGATTAAATCGCTTTATGCATCCGTTGCTGGCGCTGCGGCAGGAGCAGGTGCCTTTTTGCTTCTTGTATATCTGGAATCTCTATTTGTCTCCGCCACTTCCATTGAGGAAGGCGTAGAGTTTCTAATTAATCCAGGATTCATAGGACTTTTCGCTATTGTTTTTGGAGCGATACTGGTGCCGTTTGTGGCTCTTGGTCTCCCGGTCCAAGCCATTTTGCAAAGATATCACCAAACGGGTTACTCTCTTCATGTAGTGTTCTCGGCGGCGGCAGGGGGCATTATGTCTCTGTTTATAGTCTACAATCTTGAGTTACAGTTAGTCTGTGCTGCCGCAGGCTTTGTCGCGGGCTCAGTTGCTTGGTTCATCCGTCGTCCTGACAGGGATGTGGCGAAAGCTCTCCCTTAAGTCTGGTAGAGATGCTAAAGGGGCGGTATGACCGACCGCCTGTTACCCTTTGATGCGCCGCTGGAGCGGCTCAAAGCGCTTCACCCCAAGAAGATCGACCTGACGCTGGATCGTATGCTGCGGGTCTGTGAGGCTTTGGGCAATCCGCAGGATCGTCTGCCGCCGGTGATCCATGTGGCCGGCACGAATGGCAAGGGTTCGACCCTGGCGCTCCTGCGGGCGATGGCCGAGGCGCAGGGTCTGCGCGTTCATGTCTATACCTCGCCACATCTGGTGCGCTTTGCCGAACGCATCCGTGTGGCCGGTACTCTGATTACGGACGATTATCTGGCGGACGTGCTGGATCGCGTGGAAAAAGCCAATGCCGGCGAGCCCCTGACCTTTTTCGAAGCGACAACCGCCGCCGCCTTTCTGGCCTTTGCGGAGGTCGACGCCGATGTGCTGCTGCTCGAAACCGGGTTGGGCGGTTTGCTGGACGCCACCAATATAGTCCGTGCACCGAAGATCAGTATCATCACGCCGATCGACTACGATCATCAGGCCTTTCTGGGCAATGACCTGACCACTATCGCCAAGCAGAAGGCCGGGATCATCAAACCCGGTTGCCCGGTCATCAGCGCGCGTCAGGCGGATGAAGCCGAAGCCGTCATCGAACGCGCCGCCCTCAAGGCGCGCAGTCCGCTCTATACGGCAGGCCAAGGATTTGAAGCGCACGAAGAAAACGGGCGCCTCGTTTTTCAGGACGAAGACGCCTTGCTCGACCTCAGCCTGCCGCGTCTGCCCGGTGCGCACCAGATTGACAATGCGGCTCTGGCCATCAAGGCGGCGCGACTGATGGGCTGGTCGTCAGAGGCCATGGATCAGGGCTTGCAAGCCGCCGTCTGGCCCGCGCGGATGCAGCGTTTGAAAGCCGGACCTTTGGTGGCGGCGCTACCGGAAGGCTCGGAACTGTGGCTCGATGGCGGGCACAATCCGCACGCGGCGCGGGCCCTGCGCGCCCATATCGACCGGTTACAGGCGCGTGACCCCAAGCCATTGCATTTGATCTGTGGGCTGATCAATACCAAGGACGCGACCGAATTTTTCGCGCATTTCAAAGGGCTTAATGCCAAAATGACCTGCGTCGGCTTTTCGTCTGAGGCCGTCATCCCGCCCGCCGAGCTGGCGGCCAGGGCGGCCCAAAGCGGCTTTGCCGCGACCGTTGCGGAGAGCGTAACGGAAGCTATGTCGCGTATCACCGACGGCCCCGCGCGCGTGCTGATCTGTGGGTCGCTCTATCTGGCGGGTGACGTGCTGGCTCTGTCATCGGATACGTGGCCTGTTTAATGGTCTCTCAATTAAAGGGGTGTGGGGTCTGTGACCCCACAAACCCTGTAACCAAAGAAAAAGCCTCGCTTAGGAAGCGAGGCTTTTTCTTTGGTAGAAGATCTGGGGCCGCAGGCCCCAGACCCCGTTAGCTGTCGAGGAACGAGCGCAGTTTGCGCGAGCGGCTGGGGTGCTTCAGCTTGCGCAGCGCCTTGGCCTCGATCTGGCGGATACGTTCGCGCGTCACCGAGAACTGCTGACCCACCTCTTCAAGCGTGTGGTCGGTGTTCATACCGATGCCGAAGCGCATCCGCAGCACACGCTCCTCACGCGGCGTCAGAGACGCCAGCACGCGCGTCGTGGTTTCGCGCAGGTTCGACTGGATCGCCGCGTCGATAGGCAGGACGGCATTCTTGTCTTCGATGAAATCGCCGAGGTGCGAATCCTCTTCGTCCCCGATGGGGGTTTCGAGCGAAATCGGCTCCTTGGCGATCTTCAAAACCTTGCGCACCTTTTCCAGCGGCATGGCCAGCTTTTCAGCCAGTTCTTCCGGCGTCGGTTCGCGGCCGATTTCATGTAGCATCTGACGCGAGGTGCGCACGATCTTGTTAATCGTCTCGATCATGTGCACCGGGATACGGATGGTGCGCGCCTGATCGGCAATCGAGCGCGTGATGGCCTGACGAATCCACCAGGTGGCGTAGGTCGAGAACTTGTAGCCGCGGCGATATTCGAACTTATCGACGGCCTTCATCAGGCCGATATTGCCTTCCTGAATCAGGTCAAGGAATTGCAGACCGCGGTTGGTGTACTTTTTGGCGATCGAGATGACGAGACGCAGATTGGCCTCGACCATTTCGGTCTTGGCCTGACGGGCCTCGCGCTCACCCTTTTGTACCGTCTGCACGATGCGACGATAATCATCGACGGCCACGCCCATATCGGTGGCCAACTGGATGATGTCGGCGCGAATACGGCCAATGGGACCGGCTTCGTTATCGGCAAATTTCTGCCAGCGCACGCCCAGCTCACGCACTTTGTCCGTCCACTGAGGATCAAGCTCGCGGTGGTAGTAGTTCTGCAAAAACTCTTGTCTGGAAATGCCGTAGGAG
>NZ_JAIWNX010000277.1 GCF_020217185.1 Asticcacaulis sp. | reverse complement strand
CCAGAATGCCGTTCAGACGGGCGTCTTCCTTGGCCTGAGCCGCAGCCATTTCAGCCGCCGCTTTCGCCTTGGCATCGGCGGCCAGCTTGCGGGCAGCGGCATGGGCCGCCGCGGTTTCAGCGGCCGCGTCCTTGGCCTGAGCCTCGGCCTCGTCGCGGATGGCGCGGGCATTGGCCAGATCTTCGGCGATCGTAGCGCCGCGCGTGTCGATGACGTTGCGCAGGCGAGGGGCGAACACCTTGGCGATCAGGATGAACAGGACGGTGAAGATGACGACCAGCCACACCATCTGACCCGCCCAGTGTTCCGTCTGGAACTGCGGCAGGCCGCCGGAAGCGTGGTCTTCGCCGTGGCCGGTAGAGGTGGTGTGGGCGTCGCCGTGAGCCGCTTCGGCAGAAGCGGTGGCTTCGGCGATGGGCTCAAGCGTGGCCACCGTGGTCACGGGTGCCTCGGCACTCGTCTCGCTGGCCGCGGGGCTTGCGGTTACGCTCATGATTTGATCCTTTTGATCCGGGCCACAGGCACGGACTATGGGTCTGTTTTGACAGGCGCGCAGCGTTTGAAGATGCGCGTAAAGACGAACGGATCAGACTGTGACGCCAGCCTGATCCGTCGAAAGTCCGGTCTTCGTCGGGCGAACGCCTGCGGCGATCCTGCCCGCGAAAGCAGGATTAGCCGTTCAGGATCATGATGGCGATAACGAACGCCAGAATGCCGAGGGCTTCGGTCAGGGCCATACCGATGAAGAGGTTGGTCTGTTGCGACTTGGCCGCCGACGGGTTGCGCAGCGCGCCCTGGAAGAAGTTGCCGAACAGCAGACCGAGACCGATACCGGCACCGATCATACCCAGCATGGCCAGACCCGCGCCGAGGAACTTGTAAGCAGAAGCGTCCATAGACTTTAACTCCGTAGGAAGAAGAGGATAAACGTAAGGTAAGGTGATGACTTAGTGGTGATGCAGGTTCACCACGTCATTGAGGTACACGCAGGCCAGCACCGCGAAGACGAAGGCTTGCAGATAGGCCACCAGGAATTCCAGCGCCGTCAGGGCCACGACCGCCGTCAGCGACACAAAACCGCCGAGATAGCCGAGCGCACCCGCCGAGGCCAGAGCCACGATGAAGCCCGCGAACACCTTCATCACGATGTGACCGCCGACCATGTTGCCGAACAGACGCAGCGTCAGGGTGATGGGGCGCATCAGGAAGGAGATGATTTCGATAGGGATAAGGATCGGCAGGATCAGCAGCGGCACGCCCGAAGGCATGAACAGCTTGAAGAAGCCGAAACCGTTCTTGATGAAACCGACGACGATGACCGTACCGATGGTAAGGATGGCCAGCATGGCGGTGACCGCCAGTTGTGACGTCGCGGTGAAATAGGTGGTCATCCCCACAAGGTTACAGCTCAGGATAAACAGAAAGAGCGTGAACACGAACGGGAAGAAGGCGCGGCCTTCGTGGCCGATGATGGACTCAGACAGGTCGTCGATCAGGCCAAACAGGCCTTCGGCCATCACCTGAAAACGGCCCGGAATGATCGAGGCGCGCGCCGTGGTCAGAGCGAAGAACAGCACCACGCAGCCCACACCGATCAGCATGGCCAGAACGGAATTGGTGATCGACAGGTCAACGGGGACACCAGCGACGTCGATGGTCGGCAGTTCGACGACCTTCTGGATCTGAAACTGGTGCAACGGATCGGCCATAAGCCCTACCTCATCAATTCAAATAGCGATGGACCAAAGGGCCCTGAAAATCTCAACGACGTCCGCTGCGGGCGACGGCATAGACCCCGGCAACCAGACCGACAATCGCGCCGACAATAATGCCGAAAGGGCGCGTATGCAGGTATTCGTCACTCAGCCAGCCAGCCCCCAGTCCGATGAAAATGCCACCGAGAAGTTCGCCCAGAGCCTGATAGCCCTTTCCGGCGCCCGCTTCGCTTTCGGGGTGGTCGGTCTCTTTGCGGCGCTTCTTCTGCTCAATGGCATTAAGCCGCCGTTCGAGGTCGTCCAGCTTCGACGAAGTCTCATGATCGGGGTCATTATTCATATTCGGACCTTTCGGAAGGACATTCGCACACAGACAAATATCCCCCTTCGGACGGCGCGGAACCTAATCGGACAGACCGCAAAGGTCAAGCAAGCCGATGACATAAAGTTGATCTAATTGCCCCGTGCAAAGACTACAGGGCATCACTATTTGCGAAAATTCGTTTCCCGTGCGGGGCCTTATCGCGGCAAACCCTTGTAACAATGGTTTGCAAGCCCCCTTTCGGCGGGGCTTAAGACTTTGGTCGGTTGCCTCAGGCGACCAGCGCCTCGGCGGCCTTCAGATCGACGCTGACCAGTTGTGAGACGCCGCGTTCGGCCATGGTCACGCCAAACAGGCGGTCCATGCGCGCCATGGTCACCGGATTGTGGGTGATGGCGATAAAGCGCGTCTGGGTGCGGGTGCGCATTTCATCGAGCAGCCGGCAATAGCGATCCACATTGGCGTCATCGAGCGGCGCATCGACTTCGTCCAGCACGCAAACCGGGGCCGGATTGGCCAGAAACACGCCAAAAATCAACGCCGTCGCGGTCAGGGCCTGTTCGCCGCCTGACATCAGGCTCATGGTCGAAAGGCGCTTGCCCGGCGGGCAGGCATAGATTTCCAGCCCGGCCTCCAGCGGATCGTCTGATTCGACCAGCCGCAACTCCGCCGAGCCGCCCCCAAACAGGGCGACAAACAGCGTCTTGAAGTGTTCATTGATCACGTCAAACGCCGCCAGAAGGCGTTCACGGCCTTCGGCGTTCAGTTCGTCGATCCCGTCGCGCAGCTTACCAATGGCTGTGGTCAGGTCGAGCCGTTCGCGGCTGATGCCTTCCAGCCGTTCCTGATACTCGGTCGCCTCTTCTTCGGCGCGCAGATTGACCGCGCCCAGAAGATCACGCTCCTTTTCCAGCCCCGACAGCAAGGCTTCGGCGCCGGCGGCATCTGAGGGCGTGGCGATGGCCTCTTCTTTCAGGCGCTGGCCCAGCGCTTCCGGTGTGTCCTGCGTCTGATCGAGGATTTGTGCTTCGATCTCGGCCTTGCGGGCGGTCGCGGCCTCCAGTCGGGCCAGCGCCCCGGCGCGGTGTTCGCGCGCCTGCGCCGCCGCCTGTTCGCGCGCCTTTTCCTCGGCATCGGCCTCGCGTTTGGCGGTTTCGGCCAAGGCCAGCGCGTCGCGCGCCTCGGACAGGCGCTTTTCGGCGGAGGCGAGCGAATCGAGCAGGCTGAGACGGCGGGTTTCAAACGTCGCGGGCGCGGCCTCGGCTATGGCCAGCGCCGCCAGAGTCATTTCCTGTTCGCGCGTCAGCTTTTCGACGCGGCTGCCCGATTCGCCGTGGCGTCGCGTCCAGTCGCTGAGGTCGCGGCTCAGATTGCGTTCGCGCGATTCGCGTTGCTGCCGGTTGCGCGCGTCGTCGTCCAGCGCCGACCGTGCCGCCAGCACGGCCTGACGCCGGCTATTGGCGAGGTTGCGCGCCTCAACCAGAGCGTCGTTCAGGGCGTCCAGCGTTTCCGGCGTCGATTGCGCGTCGGCCAGCGCCTCATAGGCGGTCTTGGCCTCGCCCAGATCGCTGCGCAGACGTTTGATACTGCCGTCCAGCGCCTCCATGCGCGTTTCGTACTGCGTCTGGCGGCGGCCCAGCTCATCGGCCTGAGCTGTTTTGGTGCGCAGATCGCGTTCCAGTTCGGGCAGGCGGGTGCGCGCCTGACGAAGACGATCTTCAAAGCGGCGTTGCGCGTCGGCGGCGCTTTTCAGCGCGGTTTGCGCGGCCTCAAGCTCCGGCTTGAGCGCGTCGATTTCGGCCTCCAGTTCGTCGAAGCGGGTGCGTTGGGCCAGACGCACAGCGGCTGGCTTAGGGGCCTTGGCGCGCACGATCAGCCCATCCCAGCGCCACAGATCGCCCTCTTTCGACACCAGCCGCGCGCCCACGGGCAGGTGTGCCTGAAGGCGGTCGCCCTCGGCCTGATCGACCACGCCAATGGTTGAAAGGCGCAAGGACAGGGCGGGCGGGGCACTGACGTATTGCGTCAGCGGCGTGACCCCCAGCGCCGACAGATCGCTCAGCACGGCCTGCGAATCGAAATCCTCAGCCCAGAAGGCCAGCGCGTCGAGCGCCCCGCGCTTCGACAGGCCGAGATTGAGATCGTCGCCCAGGGCCGCCGCCAGCGCCAGTTCATAGCCTTTTTCGGCGCGCACGGCGTCCAGTAACGGGCTTTTACCCTTGGCGGTATTGGCGTTCAGAATCTGCGCCAGACCGCGCGATTCGGCCGTCAGCCGCCCCAGCCGGTCTTCGAGGTCGCGCGCACTTTTGCGTGCCTGAGCCTCGGCATTGACCACCGCCACCCGCTCGCCTTCCAGCGCTTCGGCCTCGGCACGCGCGGCGTCCAGCGTTTGTTGCGCGGTGTCGGCTGCCTGTCGCGCCGTCTCCAGCGCCGCGTGATCAAACACACCCAGCGCCTGTTTTTCGCGCTCGGCCTGATTGGTCTGGGCCAGCAGGCGCTCAAAGCGGGTCTGCGCCTCTTTCAGGCGCGTGGCCTCCAGCCTTTGCCGCTCGGTCAGGGCAGCCAGTTCGGCCGCCAGTTCCTCAATGCGCTGATCGGCCTCGACGCGCTCGCCCTCGGCCATCAGCACGGCGGCCTTCAGTTCCGGTTCGCGCGACGGGGCGTCTTTGATCTCTTCGCGCACGCGCGCCAGCATCTCGGTCAGGCGTTCAATCTGGGCCTGACCGTCGCGCGCCAGTTCCAACTCGCGCGCATGGTCGGCCTGTTGACGGCGCAGGTCGTTTTTCAGCCGCTCTATCTCGGCTTGCGCCTGCTGGGCTTCGAGGTCGAGGCGTTCTTTCTCGATGCTTAGGCGGTGGTTGACGGTCGCCGCTATGGCTTCTTCTTCGCGCAGCGGCGGTATGGCCTCGGCGGCTTTAAGGGCGTGAACCTGAGCGGTGGCGGCTTCGCGCGTCGTCTCTTCGACGGCCTGCGACAGGGTGTGCATTTCGCCCGTCGTGGACTGAAACACAGCCAGCGCCTCCAGCCATCGGGCGTGCAGAATGGCCTTTTGCAAGGCGCGGATTTCGGCGGAAATCTTCTTGTATTTGTCGGCCTGCCGCGCCTCGCGTTTTAGCCGCGACAGGGCGCTGTCCAGTTCACGCGAAATATCGTCCAGCCGCGCCAGATTGGCCTCGGCGGCGCGCAGACGCAGTTCGGCCTCATGACGGCGGGTGTGCAGGCCCGACACGCCCCCGGCTTCTTCGAGGACGCGGCGGCGGTTTTGCGGTTTGGCGGCGATCAGCTCGGAAATCTGCCCCTGACGCACCAGGGCCGGGGAGTTGGCCCCGGTCGAAGCATCGGCAAACAGAAGCTGCACGTCGCGCGCACGCACCTCCTTGCCATTGACCTTGTAGATCGAACCCTGACCACGATCAATGCGACGGGCGATGTCGAGCACGGGCTGATCGGTGAAGGGCTGAGGGGCGAGGCGGGCCGAATTGTCGATGGTGAGCGTGACTTCGGCCCAGTTGCGCGCCGGGCGTTTGTCCGATCCGGCAAAGATCACGTCCTCCATGCCGGCACCGCGCATGGCCTTGGCCGAGGTCGCCCCCATCACCCAACGCAGGGCTTCCAGCAGGTTCGACTTGCCGCAGCCATTGGGGCCAACAATGCCCGTCAGTCCGGGTTCGATGCGAAATTCAGACGCATCGACGAAGGACTTGAAGCCGGAAAGTTTCAGCCGTTGGAATTGCAAGCAGGGACCGGAGGAATAGCGAATCAGACGAGATGTAAAGGTTAATGGGCTTTAACGCTTTTGCCTAAAGGCTTCTTATTAGAGCGAGGGTGGGGAGGCCCGCAAGGGGCGCAATCCCTCTGTCCCTTGCCCTATTTTCGCCCTTCCGCCAACCTACCACCGATAGATGCAAGGGATGGAGGGGATGATGAAGACGAAAATCCTGTTGACGCTGGCTTTTGTGGTTCTCGGTCCGATCACGGCGTGGGCACAGGACGATGCTATCTGGAGCACGACCGATGTCACGGTGGTCAAACGCCTGCCCGGACCCGCCCTGTGGAAGGTGGTGCGCGACGATAAGGTGGTGTGGATCATCGGCTCTGCCCAAATTGAGGGTAAGGCGGGATGGGACAGCACGCGCATCGAGAACATACTGACCGGGGCCGAAACCCTGTACACGCCGCCGACGGCGAGCGGAGGCGTGTCGCTTATTTTTCGTTTGATGAAGGACAAGGATTTACCGGGGCGCACGACGTTAAAAGACGTGCTGCCCGAAGCTGAATATGCGCGGTTTCAGGCTACGGCCCGGCGTTATGGCATCAAAACGAACGATATAGAGAAGGACAAGCCGCTGTGGGCCGGGATGCGTCTGTCCATGAAGATCAACCGGAAATACGGCTATTCATCTTCGGCGGTTGTGGATCGCCTGAGCAAGGTGGCCAAAAAGAAGAAGGTGAAGGTGCGCGCGGTGGCCAGCTATGAAGCCAAGCCACTGCTGAACCAGATTGCAGCCATTGATGCCGAGGAGAGCCGTCGCTGTCTGACGATGACGCTCGACTCCCTCGATTACGATATTCCCAATGTGCCGATGGTCACCAAGGCCTGGGCCTCTGGCGATGTGGCGCGGCTCAAACCGATCTGGCGCAATGGCCCGAAGGGCGACTGTCTTCAGGGACTGGGCGCGGACCTGTCGGCGCGGGTCAGTGGCGACACGATCGCGGTGATCGAAAAGGCGATGAGCGGTTCGAAGCGGAGCGTGCTGATCCTGCCTATAGGTATGTTGATCAATGACGACCGGCTCGTGTCCGGCTTGCGGGCCCGCGGCTATCAGGTGCGCGAGCCCCTTTGAGCCCGCTTACTTCACGGCCTTGATGGCGGCTTCGATGGCGGCATAGTCGCTTTCGACGCGCTTACCATTGACGAAGAAGGTCGGGGTGCCCTCGACGCCGTCCTTGGCCATATTGGTCTCCATGCGGGCGGAGATCGCCTTGAACAGGTCCTCGTTTTTCAGGCAGTTGTCGGCTTCGCTCTGATTCAGGCCCGCCTTGGCCGCCAGCGAGCGGAAGACCGGTTCGGCTTCACCCGTTTCGTAGATTTTCGACTGAGCGGCGAAGAAGCCGTCGATGACGGTGAAATAGGCCTTTGTGCCACCCTTCTGGCCCAGCCAGTTGGACTTATCCGCGGCGCAATGGCCCAGCATATAGACGCCAAAGGCCATCTGAGCCGGGTTGGTGGCGACTTCGCGATAGACGTACTTTACCTTGCCCGTCTTGATGTAGTCGCGCTCGAACTTGGGCCAGTTGGTGGTGTACCAGTGGGCGCAGTGGGTGCAGGTGACCGAGCCATATTCGACCACGGTCACACGGGCATTGGCCGCGCCCTTGGTCATCTCTTTCAGAGGGGCGACCTTGGCTTTTCCCGTGCTCTGGGCGTTGGCGGCCACGCTGAACAGGGCGGTGGTGAGCACCGCCAGCAGAAAGACCGCCACGGCCTGCTGCCAGAAGGGCGCGCGGCGGGCACGATCATAAAGGCGACGAACGGTGGCGGTCATGGCTGGGTCCTTTGGTCCGGTAACGGATTGGATATCGCTTCATCTATGGCGGCGGCTACGGCGTCGAAATCAGTCGAGTCGCCGGTAAACAGCACACCATTTATGAAGAGATAGGGCATGTTAATATCTGCGGGCATTTCAGATAGGTGGGTTTCCGCTGCGGTCATACGTTTGAGAGAAGTAGGGTCATTAATGCAGGTTTCAAAATTGTGATCGGAAAGACCAGACTGGCGTGCAATGCGACGAACAATGACGATGGGGTTTTCTGCGGCAAGGATTTCACTCCGTGAATTCATCAACCGCGCGAGGGTTTTGAAATACCTGTCTTTGCCCGTGCAGCGCGCCATCATCATTCCGGCAGCCGATATATCACTGGGAGGGGTAAGATATTCTCTGAAAATATACTCTACTTGGCCCTGCCGGATGTACGCTTTGTCCAGCTCCGGGAAAACCTCTCTGTAAAACTGAGCGAAGTGAGCGCTGGTTATCGAACCATAGACGATCAAAGTTACGGGTGTGTTCAAACGCCCAAGGCTCATATCTTCCGGACTGATCGCGGGTATCTGCGGCTGAGCCACAAGAGGAGTGGGCAAAAAAAGTATCGTTCCAACGCACAATCCAGCGAGGCACTTGCGCCATTTTCTGGCTAAAAGGCTATTCGCTGGATTGGGGCCAGATGGCGCAGGCATGTTTACTTCTTCGCGGCAGGCGCTTTGTCGAGCGCGGCCGTGAAGGCTTCGACGCTGGTATAGTCGCCTTCGAACTTCTGACCATTGATGATCAGGGTCGGGGTGCCGGTGATATTGTCGGCCTTGGCGTATTTTTCCATATTGGTCTGGATGCGCTCCAGACCCTTCGGATCGTTGACGCACTTGGCAAAGGCCTCGTCGGACAGGCCGGCCGAATTGGCCACGCGCTTGAGGATGCCCTTGGCGTCGCCCGTAGTGAACAGTTCCTGCTGCGAACGCATGATGGCGTCGATCACCTCGAAATACTTGTCCTTGCCGGCGCAGCGCGCCACCAGAACGCCCGCTGCCGAGACGTCCGCCGGAGGGGTGAGGAATTCGCGGTAGATGTACTTCACCTTGCCGGTGTCGATATATTTGGCCTTCACCGTCGGGAAAACCTTTTCGTTGAAGGCGGCGCAGTGGGTGCAGGTCACCGAGGCGTATTCGACAAGGGTGATGGGGGCGTCGGCCTTGCCCAGAACCATGTCGTCGGCCCCGGCGTTCGTCTGGCTGCCGCCACAGGCGGCGAGGGCGAGTGTACCGAAAGCAGCGGCAGCCATAAGCGCGCCGCGAACGAGGGTGTGACGGGTCAGGTGCATGGATCGGGCCCTTATGTGAGAATCTGGATCAGGCGTCTGTTGGCCTTATCCCGACTTCCTACGGCGAGAGCGTGGCCTTTGGCAAGTTACTTCCGTCGGGCACGGTCCTTGAGCAGCACCGAACGGCCCAGTCGCAGCAGTTCGCGCCTGAGCTTTTCATCCGCTACGGCCTTCACGCTTTCCTGCAAGGCCAGTTCTTCGGCGGCGCTCAGGGGTTTGGGGGCGGGCGGCGGCACCGGACGCGCGACCTTCTGCACCGGCCCCTGAATGAGGCGCAGGCGTTCGACCGTACCCGCCCCCAGGAACAGATTGACGCGATCGAGAATGACGCGGCTCTGATGCTGAATAACCGAAGCAAACGACCCTTCGACGCGCAGATCGAGCGTGCCGCCCGCCCTGGCGCCGGGCCGGGCACGGATGACCTTCACCGGTTCGGTAATGCGCGCCACCGTATCGCCGACAATCTCCGGCCAGCGGCTTTTGAGACGGCCCGCCCCGGTGTCATAGGCTTCAAATCGTTCATTGAGTGCCTTCATCATCGGCGCTATCTGTCGGTTGACGGGCGGCGTCGGCTGCGGCGCACGGCGCGTCCGCGTGGTCCGCAGGATGCGCACGGCTTCTTCATAGGACGGCAGGTCACGTTTCATGGTGTTGAGTATAAAGCGCATCCCAAAAAGTGTGCAGCGGTTTTTGGAATCAGATGCGCGACAGGCAGAGTGTACTGAGGCCGATGTCTCGCCTGCGCGTCAGAGAGTGCTGGACTGGTACGACCGCAATGCGCGCGTTTTGCCTTGGCGCGAAGGGCCGGGGGCCGCGCTTAAGGCCGATCCGTACCGGGTGTGGATGTCGGAGGTGATGCTTCAGCAGACCACCGTGCCGCACGCCACGCCCTATTTTGAAAAATTCACCGCCCTGTGGCCAAGCGTGGTCGATCTGGCCGCCGCGCCCGATGAGCGGGTGATGGCCGAATGGGCGGGGCTGGGCTACTATTCGCGGGCGCGCAACCTGCTCAAATGCGCACGGGCCGTGGTCAGCGAACATGGCGGCGTTTTTCCGGCGGATGAGGCGGCCTTGCTGAAACTGCCGGGTTTCGGCCCCTATACGGCGGCAGCGGTGATGGCCTTTGCGTTTGGAAAGGCCGCCAATGTGGTCGATGGCAATATCGAGCGGGTGATGAGCCGCCTCAATGCCGTCAAAACACCTGTGCCGCAGGCGCGGCCTCTGTTGCGCGAACTGGCGGCGCGTTGGGTGCGCGAAGACCGCGCGCGCGACTGGCCGCAGGCGCTGATGGACCTGTCGGCCAGCGTCTGTCGCCCCAAATCGCCGTCCTGCCTGATCTGCCCGTTGCGTGAAGATTGCGCCGCCTTTGCCGAAGGCCAGCCGGAGGTCTATCCCCTAAAGGCCGCCAAAGCCCCGAAACCCGTGCGGCACGGCGTGGCCTTTCTGATCACGTCAGAAGACGGGTTTGTGGTCGAACGTCGCCCGGAAAAGGGCCTGCTGGGCGGGATGCTGGGCCTGCCGCATCTGGAGTGGCGTTCAGAGAGATGGAGCGAGGGGGAAATCGTCTTCCCGTCGCTCGACTGTGGAAATCAGGCGTGGGAATATCTCGGCAGCTACGCGCACGTTTTTACGCACTTTGCCTTGAACCAGCAGGTCTGGCGGGTGGTACTGAGCGCAGACGATATGACGGCGTTTTTGCGTCAGCATAATGCTTATCAGGGTTTAAGTTGGGCAGAGGTGAAATCGCTGCCCACTGCGTTTGCCAAGGCGTTGAAGTTCAGATAAAAAAATGCCCCGCCGGTGAAGGCGGGGCAAGGGGAGGGTTCACGAGGTACGCTTACTGAAAACCGGAGCGGTTATCCCGCGGTGTTGCTGCCATTGCCGGCGATCGTGCACTTTTCAGGCACGCCGGGATTGGTGGCGGCGACATGGCAGGGCACGGCGGGATTGAGGGCCGTGCGAGCCTTGTTGAGGACGGCAATATAGCCGCGCTTGTTGGTACAGGCGATTTCCAGCACCACCTGCCCGTTGTTTTCAAAGGCGTAGCGGGCCTCGCCGATCACACAGTCGGCCTTGATCGACTTATGATTGGCGCTGAGGGTTTGCAGGTATGCCTTGAGCTGATCCCGGCTCATATAGGCGCAGTCGGTCTTCTGAACGGCGGCTCCGAAGCAGTCGAAGGTTTCAAGTTTGCCCTCCTTGCCCGCATCGGGGATCAGGGCGATCAGCCCGGTCTTCGCTTCCGGGCATTTGAATTCGGCCAGGTCGCGGTTGGTGGTATCGCGGCCAATACGGCGGAAGTCTTCGATGGTGCAGGCAATGCCGGCCGCGCTCAGCGCCTGCGCATAGGCGTCCTTATATTTGGCCTTGGCCTCGTCCTGCTTGGCCTTACCGGCGGCAGCCAGAGCGGCGGCATCGGTGAACTTACAACCGCCAATATTCGCTGCCTTGTCACAGCCGACCTTGCCCTTGAACTGGGTGTCGAGATCGGTGACCAGCACGAAGCCCGGCTTACCTTCACAGCCCACTTCGTAATATTCGGCGTCCTTGGTGGCACCGATAAACCGCGCATTGTTCAACGTGCAGTCCGGGGCATTCTTGCGCACCAGCGCGCCGACGGTTTGCGGCAACAGCTCCGGCGTCGTCAGTTCGCATTTCAGAGCCGTGTCGGCGGTTTTCAGGCAGTTGAGGAAACCCACCGTCTGGTCGCTGGCCTTCCAGGTGGGCACCGTAAAGATACCACCCGCCGTATTTTTACAGCCAATTTCGTAGGTTTCGCTGTTTTTCGTGGCGTCGGCACGGATAAAGCGCGCGCCTGCGATCTGACAGGCCGGGATCTTCGACTTGGCGGTGTCGCCCAGCCAGTAGTGCGCCACGCGATTGCCGCGTAACTTGCACACCGGACTGCCGGGGGAGGTCTTGGCTATGGCGGCGGCTTCAAGGCAGTCCATCGGATCGCCAAACGGCGCCTTTTTGGCCATGTAAAGAAGGTAACCCCGCTGGTTCTTACAGGCGACTTCAAAGCTTTCGATGGCGACTCTCTTGCCATCGACCGTGGCTTCGGCGGCAGCAGGGACCGTGGCTTCGGTCACTTCGCAGGGCAGACCAAAGGTCTGCACCAGCTTGCTGACGGTCTTGACGTTTTCGGCAGCGGCTTCGGCGGCCAGCATTTCCTTGCGGCTTTGCTGCGCATTGGCCGATGAGGCGATCAGCCCCAGACCGGCGCAGACAGTCAAGGCCACTGCCCATCGGCGAAGAGTGTGCGTAATCATCCTGACGTTCCCGTGGTTACGGCTTTGCGCCGTTTATTTGTCAGATGATTAAACGCGCAGATTATTTCAAAATCAAGCGGAAACGATCAATATTGCGACTTTAGAGCGAAATGATTTTAGGTGGAAGCGTCATTTCGCTCTAAGTTTCTGTTTTGTAGCGATGTTTTTGCGGAAACCGCTTACACTTTTCCGCACATCGCTCTAGTCGCAAAATAGACAAAACCCGGCCTTTCGACCGGGCTTTGTTGTTCATTGAAAATAGACGATGCCGCCTGCCGCGGTACGTTCTGGTTCTAGGGGCTTGCCCCTAGTGACCCTGCCGGATGCGGGCGCGCAGGTCGTCGATGGGTTTGAACCCGGCATCGGTCTTGAAGCGCCAGTAGGTCCAGCCATTGCAGGACGGAGCCTGTTCCAGCATGGCCCCGACCTTGTGGATCGAGCCGGTCAGTTCGCCGTGCACCAGCGAGCCGTCGGCGCGGACGCGGGCGGTGCGCTGACCCTTGGGGCAGTAGAGGGTGTCGCCGGGTTGCAGCAGGCCGGCTTCGACCAGCGCGCCGAAGGGAACGCGCGGTTCGGCTTTTTTGGAGCCCATGGTGGCGAGGTCGGACTCATTGGCGCGCTGCACGCGGGCAATGCGCTCACGCGCGTGTTTGGCATAGGTTTCGTCGCGCTCGATGCCGATGAAGTGGCGGCCCAGACGCTTGGCGGCCGCGCCGGTGGTGCCTGTACCAAAGAAGGGATCAAGCACCACGTGACCGGGCTTGGAGCAGGCCAGCAGGACGCGATAGAGCAGGCTTTCGGGCTTCTGAGTCGGGTGGACCTTGTTGCCGTCCGCGTCCTTCAGGCGTTCTTCACCGGTGCACAGCGGGATGGCCCAGTCGGAGCGCATCTGCGTGTCTTCGTTGAAGGCCTTGAGGGCGTCATAGTTGAAGGTGTAGCGCTTCTGGCCCTTGGCCTTGGTGGCCCAGATCAGGGTTTCGTGCGCGTTGGTGAAGCGGGTGCCCTTGAAATTGGGCATGGGATTGGCCTTGCGCCAGATGACGTCGTTCATCACCCAGAAGCCCAGGTCCTGAAGCGCGACGCCCAGACGGAAGACGTTGTGATAGGAGCCGATGACCCAGATGGCTCCGTCGTCCTTAAGCACGCGCTGGCATTCGCGCATCCATTCGCGGGTGAAGCGGTCATAGGCTTCGAAGCTGGCGAACTGATCCCACTCGTCGTCCACCGCATCGACCTTGGAATTGTCCGGGCGGTGCAGGTCCCCACCCAGTTGCAGGTTATAGGGCGGATCGGCGAAGACCAGATCAACGGACTTGTCCGGCAGGGATTTCAGTATGTCCACGCACTCACCGACATGGATGGTGTCCAGCTCCAGCGCGGTGCGCTGCATGATGGCTTTTTGCGGCATGTGGCGTGTCATGGCTTAACCCCGGATCGTGGCGGCCCGCTTCTGTGGGCCGGTAAGAAAAGACAGGTTAGAATCCTGTGGGGTTAATAAAAAGTTACAACTTGACTCGCGGCGAATCGGGCGAGTCTCATTTGACTCAATTTTCTGGGGGTGAGTCTTTTAGGACTCAGTTTTGGATTCGTTTTGTTCTATGAACTCGGATGACAGGGGGAAATCGCATGTATCGAACAACAAGGCGCTCGGTGCTCACCGTACTGGGAGCGGCGGGTCTCATAGGTTGCAAACCGGTCTCAGCGTCTGAGCCCGGATCAACGGACGCTGCGGCTTACAAAGCAAGAGTGATGGCGGCATTCCCTTATGAGATCGTCAGCGTGCCAGGCGATAAGGCCCTTGAGAACTGGACAAAGCTCAAAGCGGCCGGGCGAGGTTATCCGGTTGTGTTAGGTGGCGACGAAGACTTGATGAATATCGCTGGCCGCTTTGTCGCTGATCGTGGGGGCAACACGGAAGCAATGCCGGAAAGCGCACAAACCCCCTCTCAAATTTTAAAGAGCGCGAACGCTATACACTTTCCGGAGGTATTGAAAACGCAAGATAACGCTCTGGCAGACCAAGACATTGAAGCAATGATGGGAGAATGGCCAACCGGATCGCTTCCTGATGAGGCCGGCCTGAGTGTTGCGACTGATATTCTGACAGGTAGGTCTTTTAAAACGGTCCATATCGTTTTGGTTCCGACAAAGACGGGTTCGGAGGTGCCGGCCTATATGAAATGGGGTGGATGGAACGCTTGTCCAATGCCTGACGTTCAGGTGGCTGCATTGCGGTCATGGAATGAACGTTTCGGAGCTGAATTGATCGGCATGAGCGGCGATGTGCTCAATTTGCGGGTGCCCAAGCCTTTGGATAGCCGTGAGAAGGCGCTTGCCTTGGCAAAGGAGATGTATCGCTACTGCCCTGATATTGTCGATCAGGGCGTGAGTGAGATTTCCATTTTGGCCGCGTGTCTAATGGCGCAGCGCTGGTGGGTTTTCTGGTGGGATTAAGGTCATCAGGGGCTTAATCTATCGAATATATAGGCGATGGATATCAGACCATAAGAACCGAGCGTACCGTGGCCCAACTCAGGCGATGGATGGGCGAGGGGCCATGCAGGCGGATGGCGGTGATATGGGCTTCGGCCTGATAGCCCTTGTGCGATTTGAAGCCATAGGCGGGATAGAGGGCGTCCATCTCGATCATGATGCGGTCGCGCGCCGTCTTGGCGAGGATCGAGGCGGCGGCGATGGACAGGGATTTGTCGTCGCCCTTGACCACCGCCGTGGCGGGTATGGCCAGCGGCGGGCAGCGATTGCCGTCGATCAGGGCGTGGATGGGCTGCGGGCTGAGGGCTTCGACAGCCTGCGTCATGCCCATCATCGTCGCCTTAAGGATGTTGTGGCAGTCGATATCGGCGGCGGAAATCTCGATCACCGACCACGCCAGAGCGGCCGACTTTATTTCAGGTTCTAGCGCAAATCGCTGTTTTTCTGTGAGTTTTTTTGAGTCGGCTATGCCCGCCGGGATGCGCGCCGGGTCAAGGATGACGGCGGCCACGCACAGGGGCCCGGCACAGGGGCCGCGTCCGGCCTCATCGACCCCACAGACCAGACCGTCAAACTGAGACTCAAACGTAAAATCGGGCATGGATGGCTCCATACCCGATTCCGCTGAGGCTTAGAAGGTGGCGGCCACGCTTTCGGTAACGCCCCGCCCCTTAGGGTCCGGGCCAAAGCGGTTGGCGTTGGGCGTGCCATCCTGCACATGGAACCATAGTGTCACCAGACTGGCCAGCCAGGTGGGCAGGAGCACATAGAGCGCGATGGGGGCCATGGCGCTGTAAACGGCCATATTGGCCTGCGCGTCGCCCGATTCGAGGCTTGAAGGATCAAGGTTCTGAAAGTTCTGCCCCATCTGGGCCACGGCATCCGCGGCAAAGACAAGGGTGAGGATCAGCGACACGATCATGACCGCCGGATAGAACAGAATCCACAGGCCGGTGCGGTTGGTATCGTGGAAACGGCGCACACCCACGGCGATGGAGGGGATGAGAACGCCCAGTCCGAAAATCAGGGCCAGACCGGCGGCAAGGCCCGCGACCAGCCCGCCCGACATCTGCACAATGTTCAGGAAGAGGCTGACCACAACCTGAAACAGATAAAACAACCAGTATTCCGAACGACGGGCGCGGCCCTGAAAATCGAAATAGCGCTTCAGCGGTTGAAACATCAGATCGAAGCTGAACATGGGGGTCCCTTTGGCCGTGAGTGGTGTCTGACGATAACCGCAGCCGCACGGGCTGGCAAATGAAACCCGTGTCAGGTTTCAGCCGCTTTGAGGTGCGGGGTCAACCGGTCGGGGACGGCGAGGCGGACCGGGTCGCTTTCGCAGGTCAGATCACCGTCCAGCCGGTCGAGCCGCATCAGGGCCAGCGACTTGCCATTGGCGGAGGCCAGAATCTCCCCGGCGCGACGCTCGCCCAACAGGACTTCGCTGCCGAAAGCGAAGGCACCGGTATGGCTCAGGGGGATCAGGCGGTTCTTGATCGTGCCGCGCCGCTTCATGCGGGATGTCGTTTCCTGACCGACAAAGCAGCCTTTTTTAAAGTCGATGGCCTCGATCAGGTCCATATTGATGTCGATGGGGTAGAGATAGTCTTTGGGGAAGTCGAGCCCCGGTTCGGCCACGCCCTGCGTCAGACGATACTCCGTGTAGGTCGTGAGGTCTCCCGTCGCCTCAAACGTCCCGTAGGCGCGATAAAGCCCCGGTGCGCGGGGGTCGGGCAATCCCTCGGACACAGAGGCATAGACCTGCGCCTCGGGTTTGGACAGGGTGACCTTCGCCCGCAGCTTGAACATATTCAGCCGGGTGAACAGTTCGTCGCGCACCCCCGCATCGACATCTATCCATACGGTATCCGAATCCCGTGGACAGATGAACACATCGGCGCTCAGCTTGCCTTGCGGGGTCAGGAACGCGCCATAATATAAGGGCTTGTTCTCTCCGGCGGCGACGGCGTCGAAGATGGTTTCCACGTCAATGGTCGTCTGGCCATTGAGGAACTTTCCCCAGTCGGGGCCGCTCAGGGCGATCAGGGCACGATGCGAAAGAGCAATAAGGTCGGTCATGTTTGCTGTGAGCCATAGATTCGGGATAGGGTATGTAGCATGAGCCGTCCGTTTCCGATCCTGATCGTCGCGCTTGAGGAACCGAAAAGGGCTCTGGCTCTAGGTGGGGTTCTGGCGCGCCTGCTGCAAGAAGTGCCGAACGCGGCCGTGACCCTGATCACGCGCAGCGACAGCGCCGCCCTGTTTGCCGATTTCAGCCATATCGAGGCGATCATCCCTTTTGATTGGGCAGTTGTCTCCATGGCGGGGCTGAAACTGTGGTGGCAACTGCGGCAGCGCCAATGGGGGCTGCTGCTCGATACGGGCCCGACCCTGTGGTCGCGTTTTCTCAATGCAAAGACCCGTGCCATCGCGCCGGATCAGCACACAGACGAACACCCGGTGATCACCGCGTCGCGCCTGCTCAAGCTCGAAAAGCCCGAACTGCCGTGGCTGCATGTGGCCGAAGCGCGGGCCGTGGGGGCGGAGTTCTTTCTCGATGACACACCCGGTGAGGAGGGGCCTTTGCTGGCCATCGCGCCCGGCGCGCGCTGGCAGGGCGCGCAATGGCCGGCGGAGCGCTTTTCGGTGCTGGCGACGCGCCTGATGAACGAAGATGGTCCACTGAAAGGGGCGCGTCTGCTGATACTGGGGCACGAAAGCGACCGCGAAGCCGCAACGGCCCTGCGCATGGCCGCACCCAAGGCCCGTGTGATTGAACTGACGGGTAAGCTCGACCCGCTGACCGCCTATGCCTGCCTGCGTCAGGCCGATGTGTTTATTGGCAATGATGATATCTGGCTGCATCTGGCGGCGGCCGCCAATGTTCTGAGTTTCGGGCTCTACGGCCCCTCAGATGATCGGGTTGAGGCGCCGCTGGGCCAGAATGTGCATATTCTGCGCACGCCGCGGCATTTCGAAGAAATTCGCGCTCAGGACCCGAATCTCGATCAGGCGCTGTGTCATATGCTCGACCTCAGCGTAAACCGGGTGTATGAGGCCGTTCAGACCACATTGACGGTATCTCATCAGGCTCCCCGTCTCCCCTGAGGGAGAGGGCTGGGTTAAGGTGGAGCCGTTGTTTCCCCCTCATCCGGCCTTTCAGGCCACCTTCGCCCGCAAGGGAGAAGAGAAACGGAG
>NZ_JAIWNX010000276.1 GCF_020217185.1 Asticcacaulis sp. | reverse complement strand
ACGCCCCATGCCGACCTATGACCTGATCATCCGCAACGCTGACATTATCAACCACGCCGGTCGAGGGCAGGGGGATATCGGCATCACCGCTGGCAAGTTCGTGGCCTTTGGTGACCTGTCTCAGGCTTCGGCAGGCGAAGTGTTCGACGCCACAGGCCTTCTCGCCATGCCGGGCGTCATCGACACGCAGGTGCACTTCCGCGAGCCGGGGCTGGAGTGGAAGGAGGACCTCGAAACCGGTTCGCAGGCCGCGGTCATGGGCGGGGTCGTGGCCGTGTTCGAAATGCCGAACACCAATCCCAACACCACCGATCCGGTGACCTTTGAGGACAAGCTGAAGCGCGCGCATCACCGTATGCACTGCGACCACGCCTTCTATGTCGGCGGCACGCACGAAAACGCCGCCCATCTGGGTGAGCTTGAGCGCATGAAGGGCTGCTGCGGTGTGAAGGTGTTTATGGGGGCTTCGACCGGCACCCTTTTGATTGCCGATGACGAAGGTGTGGCCAAGGTGCTGGCCAGCGTCAACCGTCGCGCCACCTTCCATTCCGAGGACGAATACCGTCTGGCCGAACGCCGGGCGCTCGCCCGCGAAGGCGACTGGACCAGCCATGACTTCGTGCGCGACGCCCAGTCGGCGATCCAGTCCACCCACCGTCTGGTGCGTCTGGCGCGCGAGGCGGGCAAGCGTATTCACGTCCTGCACGTCACCACCGCCGAAGAGATTGAATTCCTGTCGCACAATAAGGACATAGCTACGGTCGAGATCACGCCGCAGCACCTGACGCTGGTTGCACCCGAAGCCTATCAGCGCCTGAAGGGCTATGCCCAGATGAACCCGCCGATTCGCGATCAGTACCACGTCGATGGCCTGTGGCGTGGCATCAGCGACGGCGTCGCCGACGTGCTGGGCTCTGACCACGCGCCGCACACCATCGAAGAGAAGCAAAAGCCCTATCCGGCCTCGCCGTCGGGGATGCCCGGCGTGCAGACCCTGTTGCCGGTCATGTTGACCCACGTCGCCAATGGCAAGCTGTCGCTGGAGCGGCTGGTGGACCTGACTTCCGCCGGGGCGCAGCGCGTCTTCGGCGTGGCCGGCAAGGGGCGGATGGCCGAAGGCTATGATGCCGACGTGACGCTGGTCGATCTGAACCACAAGCGGGTCATCACCCACGATCAGATGCGGTCGCGCTGTGGCTGGACGCCGTTTGACGGCTTCGAAGCCCACGGCTGGCCTAAGGCCACCATCATCCGCGGTAAGGTGGTCATGCGCGATGACGAGATCATCCGGCCGTCGCAAGGCGAGGCCTGCCGCTTCATGGAGATATTGTAAATCGCCATCCTTGGCCGACTAATACGCAGTCTGCGCTTGCAGGTACTTTTGTACCTGCGGCGCTTGCCGGCTATTATTCGACTCAAGGCTGACAATTTACGTATGGACGTCTATATGAATGCAAAAAGCCCCGCCGGGTGATCGGCGGGGCTTTTCGTTGGGCGTTAAAACACCAATCAGTCGTTGGAACCACCCGCCGGAGGCACGTAGGTGCCGTTGCCGGGGATTTCACACTGGATCGGGTATTTGCGGCTCTTGGCGATGTTACAGGAGACGACTTCATCGAACCCGGTGCGGGCCTTCACCACAGCACCCACATAACCACGCTTGTTGGTGCAGGCGATTTCGACCAGAGCGGCGTCATCGTCGCCACGGCCCAGATAGGTAACCTGCTGAACGTCGCAATCCTTCTTCGCCGCCTTGATCAGGACGTCCAGATGCTTGTCCAGCGTGGCGCGCGGCACGAAACCACATTCCTTACGGCGCGAGATCATGGTGAAGCAGTCCATGGCTTCGAACTTGGCCGTCGAGCCGGTGTTCGGGATGAAGGCCGCCAGACCAAATTTCTGCTCAGGGCATTTGAATTCGATCAGGTCGCGCTTGGTGGCGGTTTCCGTGCCGATCAGGTTGTATTCGGCAACCGTGCAGCTGATGCCTGCCGCCTTCAGCTTTTCACCGTAGGCGGTGCGCGCCTCGGCCGTCAGGCTGGCGGCGTCCGTGTATTGGCAGGGGCCAAGCGTACCGGCACGGTCACAGCCGACGCTGGCGATGTACTTCATCGTCGTCGTTGTCTGCAAAACGAAGCCGGGCTTGCCGGCGCAGCCGATTTCATAGAAGTCCTGACCTTCGCTGGTGACGCGACCGATCCAGCGGGCCTTTTCCACCGTGCACGACGGCTGCGCTTGTTTGACGGGCGCTTGCAGGGATTGCATGGCCTGCGCCTCAGTGGTGTACTGACAGGCCGAGTTGCCCTTGGTCATCAGGCAGTTCGAAAAGCTCAGCTTGGCGCTGGTGGCCGTAAAGGGCACGTCCATCACGAAGCCGGGGCGGCCGTCGCAGGCCACTTCATAGCGGTCAAAGCCATGATCCGTGACCGCGCCCATCCAGCGGGCATTGCTGACGGTACAGGCCTCGTCATACTGCTGCGCCAGAGGCGTCATCCACGCATAGTGCTTTTCATTGCCCGGCAACACGCACTTGGCCTGCTTGTTGTTGGCAGCGTTTTGCGAAAAGGCCTGGGTACAGTTGAACTTATCGACCTTGTTCGTCGTGGTGTCCTTGCTGAGCAGGTAGCCCCCTCCGGCCTTACAGGACACTTCGGTGACCTGAAGCTTGACCGGCTTGCCATCGGCCCCCTTGCTGCTGGACTCGCCGACATAGTAGGCATCGGCCGGTTCGCAGGGCACGCCCGCCGCCTGAATCAGGGCCGGGGCATCCGCCACGCCCTTGGCGCGTTGCTTATCGTTGAGCTTGACCGCTTCGGCAGCCGAGGCCGCGCTGCACCCCAGCGCGAGGGCGGCTACGGCCATAGCCGCGCCTCTGAGGAAGGTGGAAAGAGACATCGGTTGCGTTTTCCTTGAATGCGAACCTGTGAATGAGACGACGGCCGGATTTTAGCGGCTCTTTATAACAGGATTGTCTCTACAGGATGTGGCGGCTTGAAGGCAATGCCGGGAACGCGCGGCAAATGGCACTTGGCATAAAAAAACGCTCCGATTTTGAGGCTTGCCTGACCCAGCGGCAGACGTGCCATATAGGGGCAGGATTATAACACAATAAGGGAACGAAACGGCATGTCGGTAAAGGTGACAGACGCGGCGGGCATCAGGCGGATCAAGCTCGATCGGGCCGCCAAGAAAAACGCTCTCGATCACCCGATGTACAACACGCTGTCCGAGGCGATCGAGACTTCCCCGGGCGTTGTCCTGCTCGAAGCCGAGGGCGCTGACTTTTGCGCCGGTAATGACATTGTCGATTTCATTTCGCTGGCTTCGCACGAGGGCGCGGTCGAAGTCCTGCCGGTCTTTCGTTTCCTCAAAGCCCTGACCTATGCGCGCATGCCGATTGTGGCGGCGGTGCAGGGGCAGGCCGTAGGGGTGGGGACCACCCTGCTGCTGCATTGCGATCAGGTGCTGTTGTCCGAAGACGCGCGCCTCAGCCTGCCCTTCCTCAAGCTGGGCCTGACACCCGAAGGCGGTTCCAGCCTGCTGCTAACCCAGCGAATCGGCCATGCGCGGGCCTTTGAGTGGCTCAGTTCCGGGCGGGGCATTCCGGCGGCCGAAGCCCTGAGCACCGGTGTCGCCAATCGCGTGGTAACCCGTGAGGCTTTGGAAGCGGAGTCTCTGAGCGTTGCTGAAAAACTGGCCACCCTGCCGCTGGAGGCGCTCATTCAGGCCAAGGCCCTGATGCGGCAGCCTGACGTCGTATGGGACCAGATCGTGCGCGAGGGTGACATTTTTCTGGCGCGGCTGAGAAGTCCGGAAGCCGCCGCGGCCTTTGCGGCGTTTCTCAAAAAAGGCTGAGTTGTAACAAACGCCTAACCTTGTTTATTTGACGGGGCGGGGCTTTAGGACTAAAGGGTGCGACCGTTTTTGCCGCTTTGTGGCATAGGTTGCATATAAGTCAGGTCTGGCCGTGGATAGCTATGCCTTTGATCGTCTGATTACCGTGGAGGCGCTGGCTGAGCGTGAGGCCGCTGATGCGCTGGTCAACCGCGTGTTCGGACCCGGCCGCTACGCCAAGACGGCGGAACGCCTGCGCGAAGGCAACCAGCCCATCCCGGGCCTGTCGTTCGTTATGCACCGGATCGAACAGGGCGGGCAGAGCGAAACCGCGATTATCGGTTCGGTGCGGCTGTGGCCGGTCAAGGTGCGCGATGACAATCAGGCGCTCAAAGGCGACATGGCCTTTCTGGGGCCGATCGCCGTTGACGAAGATCACCAAAGCCTGGGTATCGGACGCGCGCTGATCCGTACCGCTATCAAGGCGGCCTTTGACGCGGGCGTGACCGCCATCCTGCTGGTCGGGACGCCGGCCTATTTTCAGAGCTTTGGCTTCACGAAGGCCGAAGGGCTGAGCCTGCCGGGCCCGGTCGATTTGCGCCGCCTGATGGTCCTCTATAACCCCGCCTATAAGGGCGAACCTCTGACGGGTGCAGTGGACAAATGAACGGCTGGCTGACCGAGGCCGCGCGTTTTCCTGATAAAGACTATCCCGTTGAGTCGTGGCAGCCGTCCCTGTGCGGGGCCATGGATATCCTTATCCGCCGCGATGGCGTCTGGCTGCACGAAGGCCGGCCCATTGCCCGCCCGGCGCTCGTGCGGCTGTTTTCAAAACTGCTGCGCCGTGACGCAGAGGGCTATGTGCTGGTCACGCCCGTTGAGAAGCTGGCCATCCGGGTTGAGGATTTGCCGTTTCGCATCGTCGATTTCGAAGGCAGGGTTTTCCGCAGCGATCAGGACGACCCGCTGCCCCTGTCGGACGCGCATCCGCTGGTCATTGATGTGCAGGGCGAAGAATGGCGGCCGCGGATGCGGGTGCGCGGCGATCTTTGGGGGCGACTGACGCGCGCCTGCGCGGCCCGTCTGTTCGAGACGGCGGCACTTGACGGCGATAAGGTGCGGCTGGCGCTGGACGGACAGAGATTTGAAATCCCGGTGGTTTCAGCATAGGTTCCGGAGTCCGTAACAGAAATAAGGCTGCCCCGGTGCACATCGCGCTCCCTCCGGAAATGACCGCGCCTGCGGTTCAGCAAGTCTTTGCCGCGCTCGAAGCGGCAGGGGGGGCGGGCTGTGTGCGTTTTGTCGGCGGCTGTGTGCGTGACGTGGTCATGGGCCGCACGCCGGGCGATCTCGACCTCTCGACGCAACTGACGCCGGACGCCACCGAGGTGGCGTTGTCAGCGGCGGGTATCCGCCATGTGCCGACCGGCAAGGCCTTTGGCACGATTACCGCGGTGATCGAGGGCCAGCTGTTCGAAATCACCTCTCTACGCGAAGACGTCGAAACCGATGGCCGCCGCGCCGTAGTCAGCTATACGACGGACTGGAGCCGTGACGCGCAACGCCGTGATTTCTACCTCAACGCCCTCTATGCCGATATCCGCGGCGAGGTGTTCGATCCGACGGGGCAGGGGCTTGACGACGTGCAGGCCGGGCGGGTGCGCCTTATCGGAGACGCAGAGACAAGACTTCGCGAAGACTATCTGAGAATATTGCGTTTTTTCCGTTTTAGCGCCAGTCATGGGCGGGGCTTGGATGAGGCGTCCTTAAGCGCCTGCGTGGCCTTGGGGGAAGGCATAGACAGCCTGTCGGGTGAGCGTATCCAGCAGGAATTGTTCAAGCTGCTCGCTATTGCGGACCCGGTAAACGTCGTACAGCGCATGATCGAAACCGGGGTCATGGCGCACGTTGTGCCGGGTGCCCCCGTGAATGCCGAGCGCGTGGCGGCAGGTTTCCCCCTGACCTCAGACGCGATTCAACGATTGATTATTCTGATCGGTGGTGACGGATGGGCTGAGGCGCTTGCCGCCTTAATCCAGCGTCTGCGCCTGCCCAACCGGGTGGCCGACCGCCTGAGCGCGGCCGCCGCCGCCTATGCGGAGGCCGATGTAAGGGCGTCACTGCCGGCTCTGAAGCGCGGGCTCTATCGCTACGGCCGTCAGGCGCTGAGCGACGCGCTTGTGCTACGGGGGGCCGAAACGCGGCTGAGTCCAGAGGCGTGGAAAACGCTCGATCAAAACCTCAAACAGATCGACGTGCCGGTTTTTCCGCTGAAGTCGGCGCGGCTGATCTCTGTGGGCCTTGCGCCCGGCCCGGAACTGGGGCAGACGCTGCGCCGCATTGAGGCCGACTGGATCGCACACGATTTCTCACCAATCGTGATTGAGGACGCCATTGACGCCATAGCCAAACAGGCAAACATAAGAGGCCAGTAAAAACCCGTTGCTGTTTGCCTTATGTCCTACGTTGCTATCCTTGAAACCGGTGAGCCGCCTGAAACTCTCAGCGAAACCTACGGCACCTATGCTGACATGTTTCGCACGCATCTGGCCGCGCCTGAGCGTCAGTTTCGCGTGTTTCGCACCATGGAAGGTGAATTGCCGGGGCCAGATGACAAACTCACCGGCGTGGTGATCACGGGCTCACCCGCCGGAGTCTATGAAGATCATGCGTGGATTTCGGACCTCATCGGCTGGCTGAGGGGGCTGGATGCGCAGGTGCCCGTGGTCGGAATCTGCTTCGGTCATCAGGTGATGGCGCAGGCCTGGGGCGGCCACGTTGAAAAATCCGATAAGGGCTGGGGCGTCGGCCTGCACGAATATACCATCCATGACAATATCTTATGGCGCGAACTGGCCACAACAGACCTGTCGTCGATCCGCGTCGCGGTCAGCCATCAGGATCAGGTGGTCAGAAAGCCCGACACGGCGGTGGTGCTGGCCGGGTCGGACTTCACGCCCTATGGCGCGCTGGCCTATACCGACCGCAAGGCGATTTCGTTCCAGTGCCATCCGGAATTTTGTGAAAACTTCGCCGGTGATCTGTGGATGAGCCGCCGCGGCTGGCGCATTTCCGAGCATCTGGTCGATCAGGCGATGGACAGCCTAAAGGCCGGCACGACGCGCGACCATGTGCTGGCAGCGATTTCACGGTTTCTGGCGGCGTGAAACCATATTTTGAAGCCTGTGCAGCTCTGCAATACATTTACCTGGAAGACAGCTATGTCATTGGGATTGCTGAGCAGGATCCCGATCTGATCTTCTTGTTGGATGCGGTCCTGACCGAAAACCATCCGGCCTATCAGGTGCCGCCTTCTGAAATATACTACTGCTTCAAGCGTTTAGCCCTTCGATTTGAAGATGTTTCAGATGTAGATTGGAAGGCTCTGCGCTTGAAAAATGCCCTTTCTACGGATGCCGATGGCGAAGTCGATTACGGCAACATCGACACGCTTCTTTTAACAGGCAACAGGGCTCATATCGAAGGCTGTTGGGGACAGGTTGAACTTACCTTTTCCCGGATTACGGTCGATTATCTGGAGCCGTAAGACTTCTCAATTGTCTGCCATTGCCCCACTTACGGCCACTTCACTGCTGGTGGCATGGACGACAGGATGGACTCAACATTGCCGCCGGTTTTCAGGCCGAACAGCGTCCCGCGATCATAGAGCAGGTTGAATTCAACATAGCGGCCGCGCTGTATCAACTGTTGATCACGCTCGTCTTCTGTCCAGCTTTGCTCTAAGCGTTCACTCACAAGTCGCGGATAGATATCGAGAAACGTCTCGCCCACTGCGCGGGTGAAGGCAAAATCCGCCTCATGATCGCCGGTGTTGAGGTGGTCATAGAAGATACCGCCAATGCCGCGCGGTTCGTTGCGGTGAGGCAGGAAGAAGTATTCATCACACCATTTTTTGAAACGCGCATAATAGTCCGGCGCGAAGTGATCGCAGGTCGCTTCGAACGCCGCGTGGAAGGCTTTGGCCTGCGTGGCGTCTTCGCGACGATCGGCGGCCAGAAGCGGCGTCAGGTCGGCGCCGCCGCCGAACCAGCTCTGTGTCGTGGTGATAAAGCGCGTATTCATATGCACCGCCGGGACGTGCGGGTTCCACATGTGCGCGATCAGGCTGATGCCGGTGGCGAAAAAGCGCGGGTCTTCGGCGGCCCCCGGTATGGTTTTGGCGAAGTCCGGGCTGAAGGTGCCGTGCACGGTTGAGATGTGCACGCCGACCTTTTCGAACAGCCGCCCGTGCATCATCGACATTTCGCCGCCACCGCCGTCGCCGTGTTCTGCGTCAGAGCGTGTCCAGGGTTTACGCACAAAGCGGCCGGGCGTCGGTCCGTACAACGTCTCAGGGGCCGCGTCCTCCAGCGCCTCAAACGCGGCACAGATGCGGTCGCGCAAGGCACGGAACCAGACGGCGGCGGCCTCCTGGCGCGTGCTCAGGCTATCGGCGGAAAGCGGGGCGGAGAGGGGGGCGGTGGCAGTCATGGTGGTCTTTTAGGCTATTGAGGGGGTTGGGGCAAACCCTTGCGTCTGGCGAAGCGCCTCGCCCAGCGCCATGGCGGCGGCATTGATGACGTTGATCGAGCGCATACCGGGTCGCATGGGGATCAGCAGACGGGCATCGGCGGCGTTGTGGACCTCATCCGGCACACCCGCGCTTTCGCGCCCCATCAGCAGGATGTCGTGCGGCCCGAACTGAAAGTTTTGGTAGGGCTCGGCGCCCTTGGTGGTAAAGAGGACAAGACGGGCCCCCTGCGGCCAATCGTCGCGCCCGTTCAGGAAGGCCGCCCACGAATCATGCCGCGTCACATCGGCCTGACCGCCATAGTCCATGGCCGCGCGACGGATGGCGCGGTCGCTGAGGGGGAAGCCGCAGGGTTCGATGACGTCCAGTGCGACATCAAGGCACGCGCATAAACGTAACGCACTGCCTAGATTCTGTGGAATATCCGGTTGAAAAAGGGCCAGACGCATTTTATGCCATATTTTGGACAGAGGATTTTTTCGGCGCGCAAATGCCGCTATAGACGGAAAGACCTCTGACAGGTAAGAGGAGCTATCTGCGTCTTGTCGGGGAAAACCACCGGCGGGGTCGCAGGTCAATAAGAATTATGGCCGCCCTGTGGCGGCGAGCATTGAGGTAAGCGTCCCGCCCGTTCAGGTCGGGTCGGCGCATTGAGCGCAAGACGAAGAGGTGTCAAGGTGAGCGAACCTGCTACGGATCATGGCGGTCATGGGGACCCGAACCGCCGCGATTTCATTTACATAGCCGCGGGTGCGGCCGCCGTAGGCGCAGTGGCGATGGTTATTCCGCCGCTGGTCGATCAGATGAACCCCGCGGCAGACACCCTGGCTCTGGCTTCGACGGAATTCGACCTGTCGAAGGTACAGGAAGGTATGCAGGTGGTGATCAAGTGGCGCGGTAAGCCCTTGTTCGTTCGCTATCGCACGCCCAAGGAAATCAAGGAAGCGCAGGACGTGAAGCTGTCGGACCTCAAGGATCCGCAGGCCGACGCCGACCGCGTGAAAAAAGGGAAGGAACAGTATCTGATCCTCGTGGGCTCGTGCACGCACCTGGGATGTGTGCCGACGTTCGGGGCTGGCGATTACGGTGGGTGGTTCTGCCCCTGCCACGGTTCGCACTATGATACATCGGGTCGCATCCGTAAGGGGCCGGCACCGCTGAATCTGGCCGTGCCGGACTTCCAGTTCCTGTCCGACACCAAAGTGAAGATCGGTTAAGAGGGGCATCATGAGCGACCATCCTTCAACCTATGAGCCGAAGACCGGCGTCGAGAAGTGGCTCGACCAGCGACTGCCGATCGTTCGACTCGCCTATGATTCGTTTGTCGATTATCCGACGCCGCGCAACCTGAACTACTGGTGGACTTTCGGCGGCATCCTGTCCGTTTGTCTGATGATCCAGATCGTGACCGGCATCATTCTGGCCATGCACTACACGGCGCATATCGATCTGGCCTTCAATTCCGTTGAGCGCATCATGCGCGACGTGAATTACGGCTGGCTGATCCGTTATGTGCACGCCAACGGCGCGTCGATGTTCTTCTTCGCCGTCTTCGTCCACATGTTCCGCGGTCTTTACTACGGGTCGTACAAGGCCCCACGCGAAGTCCTGTGGATTTTGGGCTGCCTGATCTTC
>NZ_JAIWNX010000275.1 GCF_020217185.1 Asticcacaulis sp. | reverse complement strand
TTCCTGATGATCGCCACGGCCTTTATGGGCTACGTCCTCCCCTGGGGGCAGATGTCCTTCCACGGCGCCGTCGTTATCACCAACCTGATCGGTTCGATCCCCGTCATCGGGGGCCCGATCCTCACCTGGCTGCAAGGCGGCTTCGCGGTGGATCAGGCGACGCTCAACCGCTTCTTCTCGCTGCATTATCTGCTGCCCTTCGTGATCGCCGGTGTGGTTATCCTGCACATCTGGGCGCTGCACGTCGTCGGTCAAAACAACCCGGCGGGCGTCGATATCAAGTCGAAGGAAGACACCGTGCCCTTCACGCCGTATGCGACGGTGAAGGACGGTCTGGGGATCATCTTCTTCCTGATCCTGTTCTCGATCTTCGTCTTCTTCATGCCGAACGCCCTGGGCCACGCCGATAACTACATCCCGGCCAACCCGCTGGTGACCCCGGCGCACATCGTGCCGGAATGGTATCTGCTGCCCTTCTACGCCATCCTGCGCGCCATCCCGGACAAGTTCGGCGGCGTGATCGCGATGTTCGGTGCCATTGCCGTGCTGTTCGTCCTGCCGTGGCTTGACACGTCGAAGGTGCGCTCTATGCGTTACCGCCCGGTGATGCGCTGGTTCTTCGTCATCTTCGTCGTGGTCTGCCTTGGCCTCGGCTGGTGCGGGGCTCAGCTTCCGGATGCCCCTGTGGTGCCGGGTCTGCCCAGCTTCACGCTGTTTGACGGTGAGTTTAACTCTTACCTGTGGCTGACGCGCGCCTTGACGCTCTACTACTTCGCCTTCTTCCTCCTCATCATGCCCTGGGTCGGCCTGAAGGAAGATCCGCTGCCGGTTCCGGCATCCATCAGCGAGGCCATCCTCGCCGAACACGCGAAGAAGAAGGGGGCTTAAGTCACATGTCCGCTATCATGACAAAAGGCCTTAAGGCTCTGGGACTGGCCGCCATCGCCGCCACCCTCGCCCTGTCGGCACCGGCTTTTGCGGCCGGTGGGGCCAAGCATCCGCACGCCCCCAAGGAAGGCTTCAGCTTCGAAGGGCCGTTCGGAACCTTCGATCAGGGCCAGCTCCAGCGCGGCTATAAGGTGTTCCGCGAAGTCTGCTCCAACTGTCACTCGGCGACCCTGATGTCGTTCCGTAACCTCGGTCAGAAGGGCGGCCCCTTCTACGATCCGAAGTACAAGAACCCGAACGACAACCCGATCGTCAAGCAGATCGCCTCAGAGTTCGAAGTGCCGGATGTTGACACAGACACAGGTGACGCCATCACCCGTCCGGCGACACCGTCCGATCACTTCCCGGCCAAGTTCGCCAACACCTATGCCGCAGCGGCGTCTAATGGTGGGGCTATCCCGCCCGATCTGTCGGTGATCACCAAGGCGCGCCACGGCGGTGCCCGTTACGTCTACTCGCTGCTGACGGGATACGTTGGGACTCCGAAGGGGCTGACCGTAAATGAGGGGCAGCACTACAACCCCTATATGGCAGGTGATCTGCACAGCGCCTGGAAGGGGGATCCAAAGCATGTTCCTCCCGGTGGCGTGCTGGCCATGGCCCCGCCGCTGAAGGACGATCTGGTCACCTATGACGATGGCACCAAGGCCACGACGCATCAGATGGCTGCCGACGTCGCGGCCTTCCTCGAATGGGCCGGTGATCCGCACGCCACGCTTCGCAAGAAGACCGGTGTGGGCGTGCTGATCTATCTGCTGCTGTTCGCCGGCGTGACCTATGCAGCCTACCGTAAGCTCTGGCACGGCAAACACTAATCGCCAGCCTGGCTCTACGGCGAGGGGTTGCGAAGCCCCGTCTTTCAAACTTCCGGTGCTCACGTACTGTATGTACGCTGCGCTCCGGGTCTTGAAAGTCAGGTCTTCTCGCCGCCTCGCAGCGAGCCATGCAAGACGATAAGTCGCGCATTTTCAAAGCCCTCGGTTCGCCGGGGGCTTTTTCTGTTGGGGGATTCAAAAAGTGATCGCTCACCAGGTGTAAAAGGGCACATCCCTTCGTGATCACGTGCTACAGATCAGGCCGAGGCAGGGGACAGTATCGAGTCGTCCATGGATTGTCAGACCCAACCCGTTTCCAAAGGCGTCACCCGGTTTCCTGATGCGCAGGCCCTGCAAAAGATGATGGCCGCGCGTTTGGCTCCGTCCTTTGCGCCGCATGAGGCTCTGGCCGAAGCTCTGCTGCCGCATGTTCTGGGCAGCAGTGACGACGGTTCGCACGACGTGTCACACCTCCAGCGCGTGTTCAAGGTCGCCATGACCCTCTGTGCCGCCGAAAACGCTGAGGCCGAAATCGTGGCCGCGGCGGTCCTGCTGCACGACTGCGTTCAGGTCGAGAAAAATTCCCCGCTGCGCGCCGAAGCCTCGCGCCTGTCAGCGGAAAAGGCAGACGACATACTGGCGGCTCTGGGCTGGGAACCCGCCCGCAGAGAGGCCGCCGCTCACGCCATCCTGACCCATTCGTTCAGTGCCAATGTCGCTCCCGAAACGCTGGAAGCGAAGATCGTGCAGGACGCCGACCGCCTCGACGCCATTGGCTTTGTCGGCATTGCGCGCTGTTTCTACACGGCCGGGCGCATGAACAGTGCCCTTTACGATCCGTTCGACCCGAAGGCCGAAGAACGCGAACTGGATGACCTCAGCTTCGCGCTGGACCACTTTGAAACCAAGCTGTTCAAGCTGAAATCCGGTTTTCAGACCGCAGCCGGCCGCGATATGGCCGACCTGCGCCACGCCCGCATGAAGGCGTTTATAGAATATCTTCACGAAGAAATCTAAGACTTGGGGCCGCAGGCCCCAAACCCCGATACCTCACCGAGACGTCTCCATCTACTCCCCGTAACGGGTGCAGGGGCCGTGCCCCTGCGAACCTTACTTCTTACACATTGAACCGGAAGTTCATCACATCGCCGTCCTTGACGATATATTCCTTGCCTTCCTGACGGAACTTACCGTTTTCCTTGGCACCCGCTTCGCCGTTGAACTTCACGAAGTCCTCATAGGCGATCGTTTCGGCGCGGATGAAGCCCTTCTCGAAGTCCGTATGGATGACGCCGGCGGCCTGCGGCGCGGTATCGCCGACATGGATGGTCCAGGCGCGCGCTTCCTTGGGGCCGACGGTGAAGTAGGATTGCAGACCCAGCAGCGCATAGGCTTCGCGGATCAGGCGGTTGAGGCCCGGTTCTTCGAGGCCAAGGGTTTCCAGAAACTCCTGACGCTCATCGGCATCGAGCAGCGCGATTTCCGACTCGATCTGCGCTGAAATGACCACCGACTTGGCGTGATCGGCGGCGGCGCGTTTGGAGACGATCTCCGACAGGTCGTTGCCGGTCGAAGCCGAGGCCTCATCGACGTTACAGACGTACAGGGCGGGCTTGGAGGTCAGCAGTTGCAGCATCTCCCACGCCTTGGTGTCTTCCTTGCTGATCTTGCCCTTTTCATAGGCGACGCGGGCCGGGCGGCCGTCGCGCAGTTCGGTCAGAGCCGCGTTGATCAGCGATACGGTGAGGGCTGCGTCCTTGTCGCCGCCCGACTTGGCGCGCTTTTCAAGCTGCGGTAGGCGCTTTTCCAGCGATTCCAAATCGGCGATCATCAGTTCGGTTTCGATGATTTCCAGATCAGCCAGCGGGTCAATGCGGCCTTCGACGTGGGTGATGTCCGTATCGACGAAGCAGCGCGCCACAAAGGCAATGGCGTCGCAGTCGCGGATATTGGCAAGGAACTGGTTGCCGAGCCCTTCGCCCTTCGACGCGCCGCGCACCAGACCGGCAATATCGACGAAGTTGATGCGGGCGGGGATGATTTCCTTCGAGCCGACGATCTTGGCCAGCACCTCAAGGCGCGGCTCCGGCACGGCCACTTCGCCGGTGTTCGGCTCGATGGTGCAGAAGGGGTAGTTGGCAGCCTGGGCCGAGGCGGTCTGGGTCAGGGCGTTGAACAGGGTGGACTTGCCGACATTGGGCAGACCGACGATTGCGACTTTCAGGGCCATGGGATTCCAAGCGGAGAAGAGAGAAATTGGCCCGCTGCCTAACGCATTTTCCCCGGCAAGGCCAGTGCTTTAAAGACAGAGGTGCTTGCGTAATCGAAATGACGCGGAGTAGGCTGTGGTATCTATTGCAAGGATATGACCATGTTGCGCACCGACCGCCGTTCGTTCCTCACCCTGACTGCGGGCCTTGCCGCGGCGACGGCCCTGCCGGCCGTTGCGCAGACCTCGGATACCGCGCAGATCGACGCCATTGTCGAAGCCTTCATGGCCAAATTTGCCCTGCCGGGCGTGGCCGTCGCCGTCATCCGGCCCGGTCAGCCCGACTATGTGAAGGGCTATGGCGTCCGCACCCTGGGCAAGCCGGACAAGGTCGATGTGCATACGCAGTTCGGCGTCGCGTCGAACACCAAGGCCTTTACGGCGGCGGCTCTGGCCCTTCTGGTCGAAGAGAAAAAGGTCGAATGGGACGCGCCGGTCGTGCGCTATATCCCCGAATTTAAAATGTACGACGCGGCCCTGACACCGCTGGTGACGGTGCGGGATCTGCTGTCGCATCGGGCCGGTCTGGGGCTGGGGCAGGGCGATCTGATGCTGTTCCCGGCGTCAGACCACACGCGGGAGGATCAGCTCAAGGGCGTGTCGTTCCTCAAGCCGCAATATCCTTTCCGTTCGGGCTATGCCTATAACAATGTCATGTTCACCATCGCCGGTCTGGTCATCGAGCGGGTGTCGGGTCAGACCTATGAGCGCTTTGTGACCGAGCGTCTGCTGACGCCCTTGGGCATGGCCGATACGGTGCTGGGCTGGCCGAATGTGACGGGGAACAATGTGGCCGGGCGGCACGCGCGCCTGACCGGCCCGCTGCGCGGTATGGGTGAGTACAAGGTGGTGCTGCCGGAAGAGACCCTGTCCTTTTCACCGGCGGCCGGGCTGGTCACCAGCGTGACGGGCATATTGCCGTGGCTTCATACGCAACTGAAAAAGGGCGTGATGCCCAATGGTCAGCGGCTGTTTTCCGATGCCTCGTCGCGCGAAATGTGGAAGCCCAACACGATGGTCGGGGCCGGGATGGGGCCGACGCCGGAAATGCCGACGGCAGCGCTTTTCCGTACCTATGGTCTGGGCTGGTTCATTCAGGATTATCGCGGCCTGCGTCTGGTGTCGCACTCCGGCGGACTGGTCGGGCAGGTGACGCAGCAAGCCTTGCTGCCCGAAAAGGGCATAGCGGTCGCCGTCTATACCAATGTCGAGGATGGGGCGAGCGGGCAGATTCGCAACGCCATTCTCGACCTGCTGATCGGGGCGCCGACCTATGACTGGCTGAAGGCGGCGGCTGACGGCACGGCCAAGGCGGCGGATAAGGCGCTGGCGGATGCGCCCAAGGCGCAGCCGGGCGGTCCGTCCCTGCCACTACCGGCCTATGCCGGCACCTATCGCGATGCCTGGTATGGCGATGTAACGGTGGCGGTGAGCGGCAAGGGCAAGACGGCGCGCCTGACGTTGGATTTCACCCGTACGCCGCGGCTGAAAGGGCCGCTGGAGGTGTTTGGACCGGACGTTTTCCGCACGCGCTTCCCGGTCGGCTGGGGCGAGGACGCCGTGGTGACGTTCGAAGTCAAGGACGGCAAGGTCGCGGGTATAAAGCTGGTGGCTTATTCGCCGCTGGCCGATTTCAGCTTCGACTATCAGGACCTCGATCTGCGAAAAATATAGGCGAGTTACGGGGTGAAGGGGGCCGCGCCCCCTTCGTCTTAAACCGTCACCGGCAGGCTTTGCATCAGGCGTTCGGCGGCGCGTTCGGCTCCGTCTTCCTGCGCCACAATGGCGGAAGCGGCTTCGGCCTTATGGGCAAAGGCAGGGTCAGACAGCAGACGATCCAGCAGACGAATGGCCGAATGCTTATGCCAGCGGTCGAAGGTGATCGACAGGCCGGCCCCCAGACGCTCAATACGGCGGCCATTGTCGAACTGATCGCCGAAGACCGGCGTGACCAGTTGTGGCCGCCCGGCGCGCAGGGCCTGAGCGGTGGAGCCGATGCCGCCGTGATGTATATTGACGCGGGCGCGCGGCATCAGCAGCGAGTGCGGCGCGTAGGGGACGCAGAGAATATCCGGTCCGAAGTCGTCATTGAGCAGCGGGCTTTGCCCCCCGACCAGTAGCACGGCGCGCTGACGCAGCGCCTTAGCCGCCTTGACGGCGGTGCGGTAGAAGTCTTCGCCGTCATAGACGGCGGTGGAGCCCAGACTGAAAACCAGCGGCGCCTGACCGGCGGACAGGAAGGCCTCCAGTTGCGGCGGCAGTTCGCTGCGGCGGCCGTCTTCGGAATCGAAGAAGGGGAAGCCGACGATCTCGGTATGGGGTGGAAAGTCCGGGGCGACGTCGCCGATCAGGGGGGAATAGAGGCCCAGTGTCATCTGATCCGACTGCACGCCGCCCAGGCTGATTTCCATATGGATGCCGTACTTGGCATAGATGGCGCGGATGGGGGCGAGGCAGCCCGACAGCTTCTTTTCGCCTATCCAGAAGATGGCGCGGTTATATTGCCGCCCCAGCTCGGTGCGTGGCGACAGAACCAGAGGCGCGTCCTTCAGCTTGGGGGGATCATAGGCCGACAGCATGACGGCTGGTTGCAAGGCGACGGTGGAGAAGGGGCGGCCTTCGAGACGCGCCGCCAGATGCGCCGTATAGGCATAGGAGGAGGAGACGACCAGATCGGCCTGCCGCACAATGGGGCGCAGCTCGGACAGGCCCTGCTCGATATAGGGGGCCACGAGGTGCTTCAGCATGAAGCCGTGGTCCTGCGAGAAGTGGCGGATGATCTGCGCGGCGTCGATGCCCAGATTCTGGCGGTAGGTCTCCATGCTGGGGCCGCAGGCGAGGAATTTCAGACCGGCGGCCTCGACCTTACCCTCATAGTCGGGGTGAGAGGCCAGCACGACGCTGACCCCACGGCGTTTCAGCGCAAGGCCCAACGCCATGAAGGGATGCAGATCCCCCAGCGAACCAAAGGTCGTCAGAACGATTTGAGGCGCGGTAGGCATCGTCTAACCTTCTAAGTCCTACTGAACGACTTTTTTAGGATCGAATTTCGGAGCCGGGCTCAAACGCATCACTTCGGTCATGTATTTTTCACTTTCCCCCAAGAGCGCCAGAGGTAGCGCCTTGACGCAGGCGTCACACAAACGCTCAACCCAGTCCTCGGCCTTGTAGAAGTCCGACAAGACCCAGCTATGTACCAGTTCCTTTTGTCCGGGGTGCCCGATCCCCATGCGCCCGCGCACAAAGTTCGGCCCCAGATGTCCCATAATGGAGCGTAAACCATTATGGCCCGCATGGCCACCGCCCATTTTCAGCCGGAAGCGCCCCGGAGCCAGATCCAGTTCATCATGAAATACAAGGATATGGTCGGGCTTGATCTTGTAGAAGGTCGCCGCTTCCAGAACGGCATTTCCCGACAGGTTCATGAAGGTTTGCGGCTTCATGGCCAGTATTTTCGCCGGGCCCTTGGGCGTATCGACGGTCCCTTCGGCGACTTCGGACTGAAATTTTTTGCGCACCGGGCCGAAGTTAGCGCTGTCAATCAGGCGATCAATAAACATGAAGCCGATATTGTGCCGGTTCTTCGCATATTGCGTACCTGGATTGCCAAGACCAACGACAAGAAACAAGGCGGGCTCCGATCAACTCAAATCGATTCCGTACTCAATGAACGGTGATCTAATCAAAAAAATGGCAGAACGAACATGCCGAAATGCACAGACCCGGAGCGGATTCGTCGGGTTGCACACAGAAATAAGCCCTGTCCTTGGGGTAAGGACAGGGCTTTATCCTATTCCGTGTAAAAGCCGGTATCAGGCTTAGGCGGAAGCTTCTTCGCTCTTTTCAGCGGCCGAGGCGGTGATCGAGGCGATCACGACGTCCTTGCCCGGAACGGCGGTGACGTCCGACGGCAGGCTCAGATCGCCAACGTGGACCGAAGCACCGATGTCGAGACCCGACAGGTCAACCACAACGTCTTCCGGGATGTGACCGGCGGGAACCTGGATTTCCAGCTCGTGGAAGGCCACAGTCAGAGCGCCGCCCTTTTTCAGGCCCGGCGAGGCTTCGTGATTCTTGAAGTGAACCGGCACGTTGATCTTGATGGTCTGGGTTTCATCGACGCGATAGAGGTCGAAGTGAACCGGCACATCGGTGACCGGATGGAAGTCGATCGCCTTGGCGATGACCTTCTGGGTCTCTTCGCCGTACTTCAGCGTGACGAGGTGACCGGCCAGCTTGCCCGTGTGGAGCGCCTTGCGGAATTCATTGAGCTTCACGGCGATAGCCACCGGAGCCTTGTCACCACCGTACAGGATGCCCGGAACCTTGCCTTCATTGCGGGTGGCGCGGGCGCCGCCGGTGCCGGTGCGCTCACGGATTTCAACGTCTAGTACGATATCGGCCATTAGCCTGTTCCTCAAACAAAATGCGCCGCGTCAGTTTCAATGCCCGCCCTCTGAAACCTCCGTAAGGGAGGCGCGGGCAACACAATGGACACGGCGTGGGGAGACCCCGAAAATCTCAAGAGGGCGCGTAGATACACGCTAACGTCCCAATACGCAACGGGTCAGAAAGCGGAAAAATCGGCTTTTTCCCGCTCAAGGGCGGGTTTTTCAGATAGCTACGCTTATAAAGCCAAAAATCCCCCAAGGACTTCAAGTGCCGTCCTTGAGGGATTTTCAGGATAATAGCCACCGCCACAGGGGAAAACCCGGTTTCCCCCTGACCGATCAGGATGACTTCTTCTTGGCCGGCGTGGTTGTCTTTTTGCTCGACGTCTTCTTGGCCGACGTTTTCTTGACCGGTTCCGGTTTGATGTAGGGCTTGGCGTTGGCATACCTCAACTCTTCGGTGCCGTCGGCCCTCAGCTTGACCTCACGGTCCGGCGACAGGTTGAGCGCGTTCGAAGACAGTTCGCCGATGCAGTTGCCTGTATCCATCATGATGTGCTGCCCAACGCAGAACACATCATCGAAGTGGAAGCGCGAGGCGGCCAGACACTGGTTGAGGTTCAGTTTTGATTCGCCAAGGCAGCGCGGCGATTGCTGCTCGTTCAGCAGGGCCACGACGGCGGCCTCGTTGGGGCCTGTGCCCTCACCCAGAATAGAGATGGCAGCGATGGCCAGCGCCCGGTTCACGCCATAGGTATAGGGCGTGTTGAACAGGGTTTCCTGATCAAACGACACCGGGGCGGTGCCGGTCGTGCTGAGCGGCTGAGCCGGAGTGCTGGTCGCCGCAGTGGCGTTATAGGCGGCGGCTTCCGCGGTCGCCGTGCCCGTATTCGCGCGCGTGGTCAGGCCCTTACCGGTGAGAGCTGCGGTCAGGAGTTTAGCGCTTTCGTCGCTGGCCACGCCGCGGCTGGTCGAAGACGACAGCTTGGTGGCGGCCAGACGGCCCGCGGGATCGCTGAGGACGCCCTTGGACCACGCCTGTTTCTGGATCGAATAGGCGGCCTGCTTCATCGCCGTACCCTTGGCGTAGAGCATTTCACCGTCCGAAGACAGGGCCAGAATAACGCGACGGGCGGCGATATTGGCACCGGGGATACCCGCAGCATAGGCCGGGTTGCTGAACAGCTTGTTCACCAGTTCCTGACGCGCGGCGTCGTCGGAGGCATAGGCGCGCAGTTGCGAGCGGAAGGCCGGCTCCTGCATGGCGACGATGGCGGCGTAAGCGATAGCCCCGCGCGCCAGTTGCTTGGGCTCATAGGAAGCGCCCTGGCTCAGCTTGGCCTGCACCATGGAGGCGTCGTTGAAATCCGGGCTCATGCCGCGTGCCTGTTCGACGTAGGTCACATAAACCGAGGCGGCATCCGAAATGGCCGGGGCCAGCGACACGGGCGGGCCAGCGGGCGCGGGCGGCGGCGGGGGAGGTGCGGGCGGTGGCGCGTCGGTCTGACAGGCGGCCAGGCTGAGGGCCATAATCGACGCGGTGACGGCCAAGAAGAGCGGCCTGCGGCCGGTTCCGG
>NZ_JAIWNX010000274.1 GCF_020217185.1 Asticcacaulis sp. | reverse complement strand
GCGCCAATCGACTTTCATTGTTTACTCCAACTGCTTGCGTAAGAATATATACCGTATACAATATGCAATGATGCGGCGCAAGAAGGAACGTGATGGGGTCCTGGTCCACAGGTTCGCGGATTAGCCAGAATGGCTTGCATTAAAATTGGTATACGGTATAAATAATCCATTATGTCTGACATTTCGATGAGGTTTCCGTGCGCCCTGTCCTCATGACGACCGCGTGTAAGGCTCTGTTCACCGGGGCCAGTCTCCTGACTAGTCTGGCAGGCTTCGGTGGCTCGGCCCTGGCCGCTCCGGCTCTTGAGGCGCGACAGGTGGCGACGACCCACAACCCCATACTGTTGGATGGTCAGGACTACACGACTGATCCGGCGACTCTGGTGGCCGATGGCAAGCTCTACATACTCACCGGGCGCGACACGGCGGAGCCGGGTGTCAACGACTTCATCATGCCCGAATGGCAGATGCTGGTCACCGATGACCCTAAGTCCGGCAAATGGACCCATTATCCGCACTTCCTGAAGCCGGATGCGGTATTCAAATGGGCGACACCCGGCCGCGCCTATGCCGCGCAGATCGTGCAAGGGCCGGATAAGCGCTTCTATCTCTATGCACCGGTGATGCAGAAGGGCTCAACCAACAAGGACGGTTTTGCTATCGGTGTGGCCGTGTCCGACAGTCCCACCGGGCCTTGGGTCGATGCCCACCCCTCCGGGCCGATCGTGTCACAGTCCTATCCGGTTAAAAACGATATTCAGAATATCGATCCGACTGTGCTGGTCGATGAGGATGGCCGAGTGTACCTCTATTGGGGGACGTTTGGTCGCCTGAAAGGCGTTGAACTGGAACGTGACATGGTGACGTTCAAGGGGGCACCTGTCGATGTCACAGGTCTGAAAGGTTTTTTTGAAGCGCCGTGGATTTTCAAGCGCAAGGGCATCTATTACATGGCCTATGCCGGGAACACGGCGGGGCCGAACTCGGAATGTACCGAGGCCGTCTATTATGCCTGCATAGCCTATGGCACAGCGACCTCGCCCCTGGGGCCGTGGACCTATCGCGGGGTTGTGCTCGATCCCGTATCTTCGACGACCTCGCATCCGGGCATTTCCGAGTTCAAGGGCAAGTGGTACATCGCCTATCATACGGCCGATGCCAAAGGTGGCGGGCACTTCCGTCGCTCGGTCGCCGTCGATGAATTGTCGTGGGACGACAGCGTAAACCCGCCACTTATTGAAAAAGTCGAACAGACCCGTGCGCCGGCACCCGTCCCGCAGCCTCAGCGTAATCTGGCCCCGGCGGCACGCATCGTGGCGTCGAATTCACCTGTGCCGGTGCAATACTGGATCCGCGCCCTTAATGACGGCAAGGTGCGCGAAGCGCCGTTGCCGCCGGATACCTGGGGGACGTGGTCGCCGAACAATCCGAAGCAGCAGTGGCTGGTCTATCAGTGGGAGCAGCCGCTGAAATTCAACGGAACACGCCTCTATTTCTGGGCCGATCAGCCGGCCGGTTCCGGTATAGGCGTGGCGCCGCCCAGGGCCTGGCACCTCGAATACTGGTCAGACGCCGAAAAGGACTGGAAGGCGATTTCCGCCAGCTATCCAACGGCAGAGGTCGGGAACTGGACCGAAGTGGCCTTCGATCCGGTTACCACACGTTGCCTGAAGGCGGTGTTTGACGCCTCAACCGATGGGAAAACCAATGCCGCCGTAGCTGTTCAGGAATGGGAGGCCCTCTATCCAAAGGCCGTTCTGGTTGAGGCGGCGGATACAAAGGTTCCGGCGTCGCCGATTTGTGCGCCGATGGAATAGGGTGGAGGCGTGAGGGATATGTCACCTGCAATGTTTAGCCAAGCCTGTTTTTTTTTTGATACCTTTCTGACCTGTTTCAGAAGCGCCTATGGGGAGAGAGAGCGGTGAAACCGGGTCTTTTGAAATGCGGGCTGATGGCCCTGTCGCTGGCCGTGTCGCTCGGAGTTGGTATGCCTACGGGTGCCACATGGGCGCAGGTCAAGTCACTGGATGAGATGCCGGAAACCAAGGCGGACTTTGATCCAAAGGTTATTTCTGTGACCTCTGCGGGGAACCTCCGAGACATGGCCGATAAGGCTGGTTATGATGGCGGGGCCAAGGCGGATTTCATTTTTGAAGTGCCGGCCAAGGCGGTGATTACGGGCTTGCCAGGCGGAAAGAAGGGCGTGGATGGCGGCCCTGCGCTTGTCAGTGGTCAATGGCCCGAAACAGCTGAAATCTGGCTGGTGGTGCGTGGGAATGTCTATGGCGGCGGTGGTCGGGGGGGCAATGGTGGCGATCCGGCCCCCAGCGATGGCGGCAAGGGCGGTGATGCCATTTCAGTGCAGGCCCCGATGACCATCGTGATCCTTAAAGGCGCGTCGGTCAAAGGCGGCGGCGGTGGCGGGGCCGGAGCTGAGGCAGCAGCAGGACTGGGCGGCAGCGGTGGAGGCGGTGGTTTTCCCAACGGAGACCCGGGCCTCGGCGGTAGTGCGCGAGCGTCCGACACCGGTTATTTTGAAGTGGGCGCTCTGGGTCGCGTGGGTTCGCCGGGCGGCGGCGGAAGCGGCGGGACACGCGGCGTTGTAGGCGGGGCGGGCGGCAATGCCGCAATGCCTGGCCAGAGTCTTTCTCGTGTCGGTGGGGCGCCGGGCAATGCAGTCCGAAAAAATGGCCATGAAGTTGTGATACTTAGTGGTGGCCAAGTTTACGGAGAAATTTTTTAAATTGATGAGGCAAAATTTTCTTAGGCCGTGTGGACGAATTTTGTTGAGATGAAGAAATAGAATTCTCAAGGAGAATCTGTTGTGATTCATAGGGTTCCGACTGGAACAAGGTTGGAATCGATGTCAACACGGATGACAGAAGAGGACTGGGTGCACACGTTGACGGTCTTTCGAGCCTGTCTCCCACGGCGAGGTCGCAAGGGCGCGGACGACAAACTGTTTCTTGAGGCCCTGCATTTCTTTGCGGTGGAGAACGTTCGCTGGCGGGCCTTGCCGGAACGTTTCGGCCACTGGAACAGCGTGTGGAAACGGTTCGAGCGCTTGAGCAAAGCCGGTGTTTTTGAGGCTTTCTTCGATGCACTGGCAAGCCTGAGCCCCACGGCGCACCTGGTGCAGATGTTCGACTCCACTATCGTGCGCGCCCATGTCTCGGCAGCGGGTGCAACGCCGTCGGGCAGGAAGGCCAGGCACTCGGGCGGTCTCGTGGGGGCTTCACCACGAAAAATCCACGCCAAAGCGGACAAGACCGGGAACCTCATCGCCTTCGACCTGACAGGTGGTGAAGCGTCCGACGCAAAACACTTTGAAACCCTGCTCGATCTCGGTCCGGACAATGATCCACGCGCAGCCATTGGAGACAAAGGCTATTCCAGCAAAGCCAACCGAGCAGCCGCAAGGGCGAGAGGCATTGTCCCGGTCATCCCTCACAAAGACAACGAACAGGATAAGCCCGCCGTCTTCGCCAAGGCTCTTTACAAGGCCAGAGCCCGCATCGAGCAGGCCTTCGGTCGTCTCAAACGCTTCAAGCGCATCGCCCTACGCTGCGAAAAAACAGAGCGAAACATCCGATCTATAATCAGTTTCGCCGCCGGACTTTGCTTGGTCAAATTCGTCCACACAGCCTAATTATCAGAATTAAAAGATCATATTCATTATATATAAATCTGTGGCCCATATCTGCGGCGCCTTCCCTTGCAAATCCTCAACAGATGTGCGTTGCGGTAATCTTTCATTATCCATAGTTCGGTCATAAAGGCGCGAGACTACTGACGCTCCGGAGACCCTCATGCGCACCTTCAAGCGAATTTCCGTTTTTGTCCTGCCGGTGGTAACCGCAGCGGCCCTTTCGGCTTGTACGGTGATGCCCCAGACGCCGAAATATCCCATCTATATGGAAAACAGGCCGGTCGCCGAAGCGCCGCAGCCCGCATCGGCGGAGCCGTCCCCGGCACCGGTCGAGGAGCCAACGGGGATTCAGCCGTTGGGCTCCAAGGGCGGGATTACGACCACGGAGTTGCCTCCCCCGCCACCGCCGCCGCCTCCGGCCAACACGGTTGCGACGAAGCCTGCGCCGTCTGCTCCGAAGCCCACGGCGACCCTGCCGGTGCACGACAGCCGGGCCGGGTTTGTCTATACGCTTCAGGCCAAGGATACGCTGTTTGGCGTGTCGCGGCGTTTTGGCGTGCCGGTGCAGACCCTGTACAAGATGAACGGTTTGGCCTCGGACTCGGTGACCCATATCGGTCAGAAGATTTTGCTGCCCGAAGGTGCCAAGGATAAAGGCGTGGAAGCCTATGCCTCCGGGCCCGCGCCTGAGCGTGTCAAGGCGGTGGTGGCGCAGGCCGATGCGCCGAAACCTGCCGTGACGCCGCCCGCACCCAAGCCGGTCGTGTCGGCACCTGTGGCCACGGCACCTGTGGTGACCCCACCTGTCGCAAAACCGGTTGTAACCGCTCCGACGTCGGCACCATCAAAGCCTGTTGAGACACCGAAAACGCTGCCTTCCGATACGGCGGGAATCGTCAAGCTGGGCAAGGGGCGCTTTGTCTGGCCGTACAAGGGGAATGTGCTGGTGCGTTATGGCCAGTTGGCCCCGAATGTGCGCAATGACGGTATCAATATCGGCGGCCCGGAAGGGGTGGATATTGTGGCCGCCGATGAAGGTACGGTGGTCTATGTCGGCGATCAGGTTAAGGAGCTCGGCAATACGGTCTATATCCGTCATGCCGATGGCTTCTACACCGGCTATTCGCACCTCGGTAAGGTCAGCGTGAAGTCCGGACAAAAGGTCGCTCAGGGGCAGGCCGTCGGCACCATGGGCAAGTCGGGGGCGGTGGACCGGCCACAACTGCATTTCGAGGTGCGCTACACCCCGTCCTCCGAAATCGCCAAGCCCTTTGATCCGACGCTGGTTCTTCCCTGAGGCAGGTTCCATTGCCTGCCCAAAGCATTGCACGCGTAAGGAAGCCGTAAAAAGCGCATTGACCTTTTAATCTGTGTGCCTATGTATGGCGCAACCCTATTTCCTGCCTGCCGCTGGCGGGCCTAAACGGAGACCCCGGTCTTGGATACTGCCGCACTTGTTCAGCTTCTGCCCTTCGTGGCGATCTTCGTCCTGATGTACTTCCTCATCATCCGCCCGCAGCAAAAGCGCGCCAAGGAACATCAGGCGCAACTCAATGCCGTCAAGCGCAACGACACGGTCGTGCTGTCGAACGGCATGATCGGCAAGATCACCCGCGTCGAAGAGACCCAGGTGATGGTGGAGATTGCGTCGGGCGTGAATGTGCCGGTCGTCAAGTCGATGATCGCCGAAGTCCGCACCAAGGGCGAACCCGCCCCGGCCAATGACAAGGCCGCCTAAGCGCCTTTAGTCCCTCTAGGCCTGTCTGATCCGTCAGACAGGCTTTTTGTGTTTTTATTCAACCCGTTCCCGCGAACTTTTTACAGCGGGAGCTAAAGGGTCGTAACGATCATGATGCAATTGTCCCGCTGGAAAATCACCCTGGTGACGCTCGTCACCCTGCTGGGGATATGGTTTTCGCTGCCCAACCTCCTGCCAAAAACGGTCCTTGACCAGTATGGGTTCCTGCCGAAAAACGGCCTGAACCTCGGTCTCGACCTGCAAGGGGGCTCGCACCTTCTGCTTGAGGTCGATACGGAGGCTTTGGCGCGGGACAAGATCAAGAACCTGACCGAAGAGACGCGCGACCGTCTGCGCGGTGCCGGTATCGCCTTCGGCAGTCTCACCGCTCAGGGCGATGTGGTCAGCGTTCGTATCAACGAAGCCGGGCGTGTCGATGCCGCCCTGACCGCCCTGACGCCGCTGTCCAATCCGCTGGTCAATAATCCGTCGGCGCGCGATGTGGCCATCACCAAGGAAGCCGATCAGGTCATTCACCTGACCTACACCAAGGAAGGCAAGGCCGCCGCTTCGTCCGGCGCCGTGGACGCGTCCATTGAAACCGTGCGTCGCCGCGTCGATAATCTGGGGACGCGCGAACCCACCATCATCCGTCAGGGCACCAATCGCATCGTCGTGCAGGCCCCCGGCGAAAGCGACCCGGAGCAGCTCAAGCGCGTGATCGGTACGACCGCCAAGCTGACCTTCCAGATGGTGGACGAGTCGGCATCGCCGGCGGATGTAGCCGCCGGTCGTGTGCCGCCGGGCTCCGAACTGCTGCCCACCTCCGACCCGACCTTGCCGCCGTCCATGGTCGTCAAGAAGCGCGTAATCGTTTCGGGTGAAAACCTGACCAAGGCCTTTGTCGATACTGACCAGAGCAACCGCCCGGCCATCGGCTTCCGTTTTGACGGCGAAGGGGCGCGCAAGTTCGGTGAAGCCACGTCGCAAAATATCGGTCGTCCGTTCGCCATCATCCTCGACGGCAAGGTCGTTTCCGCGCCGCGCATCATCAGTGCCATTACCGGCGGTTCGGGTCAGATCACGGGTAACTTCACCGTTCAGGAAGCCTCGGAACTGGTCAATGTGCTGAATGGCGGGGCGCTGACCGCGCCGCTGAACATCGAAGAACAGCGCGTGGTTTCGGCTGAACTGGGGGCCGACTCGGTGGCCAAGGGCCAGCTTTCGACGATTATCGCCTTTATCTCGGTGCTGATCTTTATGCTGCTGGCCTATGGCTGGCTGTTCGGCGGCATTTCCATTGCTGCTCTGATCGTCAACCTGATCCTGATTATCGCCGGTATGTCGGTGACGCAGGCGACCCTGACCCTGCCGGGTATTGCCGGTCTGATCCTGACTCTGGCCGTGGCCGTTGACGCCAACGTGCTGATCTATGAACGGATGCGCGACGAAATTCGCGCGGGCCGTAACGTGATCGGCGCGCTGGATGCCGGTTTCTCCAAGGCCATGGAAACCATTATCGACGCCAACCTGACCTCGCTCGGCGCGGCGGCGATCATGTTCTTCTTCGGGGCCGGTCCGGTGCGCGGCTTCGCCTGGACCCTGTCGCTGGGCGTTATCACCTCGGTCTTCTCGGCCGTTATGGTGACGCAACTGCTGCTGGCCTGGTGGTATCATGCCCGTCGCCCCAAGACCCTGCCGATTCAGGCCGCGGACGGTAAGGGCGTGTGGCCGCTGATCAAGATACTGCCGCAAAAGACGAATTTTGGCTTTGTGCGTTTCTCGAAGTTGGCCGGGATTATCTCTATCGTTCTGGTCGTGGGTTCGCTGTTCTTCACCATCTGGCCAGCCACGCCGCCGTGCGGCGGTCTGAATTGCGGCGTCGATTTCAAGGGTGGCACCATCCTCGAAATGTCGCAGAAATCCACCATTGATCTGGCCAAGCTGCGTAGCACACTCGATACGCTGGACCTGCACGACGTGCAGGTGCAAGGCGCCGGGCAGTCGGGTCAGGACGCCATGATCCGCTTCGAGTCGCCGACGACCAACGCGCAGGCGGCACTGGATCGCGTGCAGACCTCGATCAAGGCGCAGTTCCCGGACGCCAGCTTCAAACCGGCCACTGTGGTAGGTCCGAAGGTGTCGGGTGAGCTTTTCACCGGCGGTATTCTGGCGCTGGTCTTCGCCATCGGCCTTATGATGGTCTATATCTGGTTCCGCTTTGAATGGCAGTTCGGCATGGGGGCGGTTGTTGGCCTGATGCACGACGTCATCCTGACCTTCGGCCTCTTCGCTGTCTTCCGTCTGGAATTCACCCTGACGGCGGTCGCGGCCATCCTGACCATCATCGGCTATTCGATGAACGACACCGTCGTCGTGTTCGACCGTATCCGTGAAAACCTGCGTAAGTACAAGAAGCTGCCGCTTAAGGACGTGATCGACCTGTCGATCAACGAAACCTTGTCGCGCACCATCATCACCGGGGTGACGGCGGTCATGGCGTTGACCGGTCTGGCGGTTCTGGGCGGTGAGGCGCTGTTCTCCTTCTCGGTGGCGCTGATCTTCGGTATCATTATCGGCACCTATTCGTCGATCTATGTGGCGGCCCCTGTCATCCTGCTGTGGGGCGTCAACCGCAATGCGGCCGAAGCCGAGGTCGTTGATGTCGGCGGCTTCAAGGGCAAAAAGGCCCCGCAGCCTTAAAGCGGGTCTGCCAGGCTGACAATTGACCGCCCTGTCCTTTTGGCAGGGCGGTTTTTTGTTGCTTTTGGTGTGCGGCAGGGTAAGGGCAGGGCATGTCCGACTCCCCGATCTTGCCCGAAGACGAAACCGTACCGCGCGATGAAGTCGTGTGTCTGGCCGCAAACTTCATCGAGGATGCGCAGAAGCGGGGCGACGTGCTGGCGCTGTTGGCCTTTGCCGAGGTGCTGCGCGATGTCCCGGCCCGCGTCTCCGAACCGCTACTGGGCGATATCCGCTATACGTGGTGGGTTGAGGCGCTGGAGGAAATCCGCGATGGGCGTAAGGTGCGTTATCATCCGCTGAGCGCGGCGCTGGCCGACGTGGCCGAACGCCATGCCCTTGATATGCAGGCATTAATCGACGCCATTGAGCCCCACCGCTTACAACTGGATGGTCGCCTGTCCTTGCGCGACGCTTTGAGCGTGGCCGACAAGGGGCAGGCCGTCGTATTGGCCCAGGCGGCGAAGGTGCTGGAACCGGCGGCCGATGCGGCGTGCCTGCTCATCCCGGCGAGGTTTCAGACTCTGGCGACGCTCAAGGTGGCGGGCCGTTTGAACGCCGAGGAAGCGGGCGCGGAAGAGGGGCGTCATCTGTACCGTGAGGCGCGTCAGGGGATGAAGCGCGTGCCGCCGGCCCTGTTGCCCTTGGTGTTGCCGACGGCGGTGGCTGCCGGTCTGTGGCAGGGTCGTGTACGTAGTGCCCTGTCGGTGCGTTTGAAACTGCTATGGGCGTTTGTGACCGGCCGGATTTAAATCGAAGCCTTACCCAATCCCGAATATCGGCTTCTTTTTCGGCGGTTGCGACACGGTCGGCGTCACGGGGGCCGGATACAGCGGATAGGCCTTCCAGCCCTTGGCCACCATCTCTTCAAATCCCTTACACTGCGGCAGGGTCATGATCACGCCGGTTTTCGGCTTGGCAAACGGGGCCGGGAAGCGCGCCGACGGGAAGGCCGGGTTGACGAATACCCAGTCCGACGCCAGCCCATAGCCCTTTTCACCGCCGGTACGCACCGCATTATAGGCGATGCGGGCCTCGATCTCGCTGACGCCCCATTTGCGCATGGCGCGATAGAAGATGTCGTCGGCGTCCTGACGCTTACCCGGTTCCCCGATGGCATAGAGCCAGTCGTGGACAATGGCGGCGCGGATGGTCGGCCCGTCCGTATTGACGGCAAACTGCCCGAACCACGGCACGGACGCGAAGTCGGTGCGGAACCATTTTGGTACCACCACCACCTTGCCCGTCAGCTTGTCGCAATAAGGGAATTCGTCGTTCAGAGTATAGAGCTTGCGCCCTTCCTTTTGCACGTCGAACAGAAGAACGGGCTGCGGTTGCAGCGAAGAAGGCACAACAACGGGAACCGCCACGACCGGTGGCGTCTCGGTCGTGGCGCAGGCGCTTAGGCTCAGAACGGACAGAGCAAGAAGAGGGGCGAGGGCTTTCATCACACACACATGTCAGACGGCACTCAAGCCGGAACCGCCTCTGTTTTTAACCACGTCTCGATATCGCGCAAGGCCCGAACGCTCATCTGGCGTTTCTTGGCGCGGGTACGATCCTTGACGGGGATCTTCTTGCCGTCTTCATCGAACTTCGGGGCCTCCATCGGCGGCAGGAGTCCATAGTTGATATTCATAGGCTGGAAAGACGCCTTTTCGTCGGCCAGATGCCCGCCGGTGATGTGCCCGATCAAGGCCCCCAATGCCGTGGTCGGCGGCGGCGGCGGCAGGGTTTCGCCTCTCGCTTCGGCGGCAGCGAAGCGTCCGGCCAGAAGACCCATGGCGGCGCTTTCGACATAGCCTTCGACGCCGGTGATCTGCCCGGCAAAGCGCAAAGACCGCTCACCGATCAGGCGCTTAAGCCGCAGATCGGTCCCCAGCACCTTGGGCGACTGGATGAAGGTGTTGCGGTGCAGCCCGCCCAGACGCGCAAATTGCGCGTTCTGAAGGCCGGGGATCATGCGGAAGACCTCGGCCTGAGCCCCGTGTTTCAGCTTGGTCTGGAAACCAACCAGATTATACAGTGTTCCCAAGGCATTATCCTGCCGAAGCTGAACAATCGCATGAGGTTTAACCGTGGGATTGTTGGGGTCGGTCAGGCCCACCGGCTTCATCGGGCCATAGCGCAGGGTTTCGCGGCCGCGTTCAGCCATCACCTCGATGGGCAGGCAGCCGTCGAAATAGGGGACGTGCTCCCATTCCTTGAAATCGGCCTTGGGGCCGGTCAACAGGGCATCGACAAAGGCCTCGTACTGGTCCTTCGTCATGGGGCAGTTGATATAGGCCGCCGCGTCGCCACCGGGGCCTTCCTTGTCGTAGCGCGACTGCCGCCACGCAATCGACATGTCGATGCTTTCGGCGTGGACAATAGGGGCGATGGCGTCAAAAAAGCTGAGGTGGCCTTCGCCGGTCAGTTCCAGAATGACCTCGGACAGGGATTCCGAGGTCAGCGGACCCGTAGCGCAGATGACGTTTTTCCAGCCCTTGTCTTTCAGCGAGGTGACTTCCTCGCGCAGGAGGGTCACCAGCGGATGCGCCGTCAGCGCGGCGGTGACGGCCTGCGAAAAACCTTCACGGTCAACGGCCAGCGCACCCCCGGCGGGCACCTGATGCGTGTCGGCACAGGCCATGATCAGCGAGTTGCCGCGCCGCATCTCGGCGTGCAGCAGGCCCACGGCATTATATTCCCAGTCGTCCGAGCGGAACGAGTTGGAACAGACCAGTTCGGCGAGGCCGTCGGTCTGGTGCGCGTCGGTCGGTTTGACGCCGCGCATCTCGTGAATAATGACGGGAACACCGGCCTGAGCCAGTTGCCAGGCGGCTTCGGAACCGGCAAGGCCGCCGCCGATAATGTGTACGGGTTGGACTGTCATGCGGGTCATATAATGAGATCGTATGACGATGTCACGGTCTCGATGAAAAACATCGGACGCGATGCCTTTGCCCTTTTAAAGGGAAAGGATTTGTTTAACAGTGGGCCCTGCTTAGGGTTAACGCTGCGGGTTATCGGGCTTTTGGGGATTTCGACAATGAGTTTCGGCACGGCCTTTCATCTGATCGGTGCGCTGAAGACGGCCGGGCAGAGCCTGCCGCTGTTGTGGCGTAAGGCGGGCCCGGTTCTGGGTGTTCTGTTTGTCGTACTGCTGCTGGGGCATTTGCCGCATCTGGATGTGTGGGTGCGGCGCGGCCTGATCGTGGTCGGCGTGATCGCGCACACGGCGGCGGCAGGCGCGTTGTACCGCGTCGCCCTGTTCGGGGAGCGCTTTGCCGCGGCCGAAGGTCTGGGCTTTGGCGGCTTGCAGTTCGGCCGGGCCGAACGTCGCCTGCTGGGGGCCAGCGCGCTGGTCCTGCTGTTCTGGTCCATCGTGTTTATCGCGGGGGCCGTCGTGCTGGCCCTGTTTATGGGGGCGGCGGGCCTGCCCGAAGACAGCTATCGCACGCCGCAGGCTTTGCTGCGCACCCTGATCGAAGGGGCGCAACCGCAAGGGGTCGTGGTCGGCCTTGCGATTATCGCCGTTCTTTTGACGCTCAGCATCCTGACGGTGAAGCTGTGGCTGCACCGCGCCGCCACGGTGGCTGAACATCGGCTGGTGTCGCTCAATGCGCTCAGCCTGTCTTCGGGCCAGACGGTCAAGCTGGGCCTGGGTTACGTCTATATCCTGCTGCCGTTTATCGTCCTCAGCAGCCTGATGCCGCCGCTGATGATCGTGGCCGGGCTGCCTCTGGGGGGCGTGATCAATCTGGCGCTGGGCGTTGGCGTCTTCATGCCGCTCAGCATCGCTTTTTTGGCCTCAGCCTATAGGCAAATCAGCGCACTTCGCGCTAAGGGATAGGCAGTTCTCTTTCCCCGGTTCCGTGCATGGCCTCCTCCGTTGATTTTGCCTTTGAAGGCTTCCGTATCATCCGTGAGCGGCCCATCCTGATTGCGTGGTGGGGGGCCGTTCTGCTGGTGGCTTTGATCCTTTCGACGGCCTTGCTGATGTCGGTCGCCGGTCCGGAATGGAATGCGCTCATTCAGGGGCAGGTGCCGAACGAGCCGGAAAAGGCAGCCGAGTTGCTCCTGCGTCTGGGGCCGGCCTATGTGCTGGCCCTGATGGTTACCCTTGTGTTTTCGGCGATTATCACCTGCGCTGTCTATAGGGCCGTGCTGGGCGGACATTCGCCGCAGTTCGGTTTTCTGCGTTTGGGGACCGATGAGGTGCGTCAGATGGCGCTGTCTTTCGTTTTGGCTATGGTCATTATCGTAGTGACGCTTCTGATTACCGTCGTTCTGGCCATATTGGGTGGTCTTCTGTCTTTGCTGGTCGGGGCGGTGTCTCAGGCCGTCGTCCCCGTTATTGGTGTGCTGACGGCCATCGCCGCCATGATCTTCAACATCTGGCTAATGGTGCGGCTGTCTATGGTCAGCGTGCAGAGCTTCGATGAGGGCCATTTCAATCTGACGGGTTCCCTGAAACTGACGCAGGGTCGTTTCTGGTCCCTGCTGGGCGGCTTTGCCGTAGCCTTTCTGATGGCGCTGGTGGTTAGTATGCTGGCGCAGACCGTCTATATGGCGCTGGCCGTTCTGGTCACGGGCCGCGATGTGACGTCCGTCGAAGACGTGCCGCAACCCGACGTCTCGCAATTGGCTAATCTTATGGAGCCGCTGACGGGGGTTTATCTGGCGGTCAATGGCGTGATCGCGCCTCTGACCACAGCGATCATGATCGGTGCCGTTGCTGCGGCCTATCAAACCCTGAAAAACACGCCGAACGCCTGATCAGCTACCGACAAGGTGCAGGATGTCACGGCCCTGGGGCGGCTGGATCGGGCGCGCATTGGGGCCGGTCAGGCGCTGATAGGCGTCCACCTGTTCCGGCGAAATCGACAGGGGCGAGGCATAGACCAGCCAGGTGACCTTTTCCGTGCACGGCGGCGTGGTGAGCGAACCGGAATAGGCGTAAAATTCTTCGGTCGCCGGCATCAGGTCGCGCGCATTGACCAGCAGGTCGGGGATCAGGGCCGCCGGACCCGGATCGGTCGGCAGCCACGTCCAGATGGGGGCCAGCATCGGGTCGGCCACGCCGACATCCGAAAGGACGCCAATAACCAGCAGGTCGCCCTTGTCATTCTTGTGCACAAAGTGGGTTTCGATAGCCGCACGGTGGCCGTCGATCGTGTGTTCGGACGGGGTGTGGAAGTGGAACTGCACCAATTTGTAACGCACCCCGTCCATCACCACACCGCCGCCGTCTGTCGGGGAGACCTGAATGGCGTGCCCCAGATTCTGGATCTTGGCCGGGGATGAGGTGTAATCGAGCGTCAGATTGACCGATTTGGGGGCCGCCACGCCGGTGAGGTTGATCGGCGACTGACGCGGGCCGGTCTTGCAGGCCTTGTTCTCAGTGCTCAGATCGCCCCAGTGCGCCGGGCCGTCATCGCCTTCGTAGCTCCAGTGCGTGACGTCGCCCTTGGCCGCACCGTGACCATCCCCACCGTGATCACCGCCGCCATGCTCACCCGCGGCTTCGGCATGAGGATCGCCGTGTTCCGCCTTGGGTTTGCCGCAGGACGACAGGCCCGCGCTCATCAGGGCAAAGGCAGCAACCGTAAAAAGCAAAACAGGGCGGCGCATGGCGAACTCGAATCGAGAGTGAGGATGCTCGATTCAATGCCGTAACAGGGTTAACGCAGTGTTCACTTTGGGCACTGATCCGCGTTTGAACCCTATTTTTTCCGCGCCTTGTGCCGGGCCAGAATGTCTTTGAGGTATTTGCCGGTCCACGATTTCGGATTGTCCGCTACCTTTTCCGGGGTGCCAAAGGCCACGATCTCGCCGCCGCCGTCGCCGCCTTCCGGGCCGAAATCGAGCAGCCAGTCGGCCGTCTTGATGACGTCCAGATTGTGCTCGATCACCACGGTCGTGTTGCCGTGATCGGTCAGTTCGTGCAGCACCTCCAGTAGCTTTCGCGTGTCCTCGAAATGCAGGCCCGTGGTCGGTTCATCGAGAATATACAGGGTCTTGCCCGTGGCGCGTTTCGACAGCTCTTTCGACAGCTTGACGCGCTGTGCCTCGCCGCCCGACAGGGTCGTCGCCTGCTGGCCGATCTTGATATAGCCCAGCCCGACGCGCTTCAGCGTCTCCAGCTTGTCGCGGATGGACGGCACGGCCTTGAAGGCCTCAGCCCCTTCCTCGACCGTCATGTCCAGCACATCGGCGATGGAATGGCCCTTGAAGACGATCTCCAGCGTCTCGCGGTTATAGCGCTTGCCCTTGCACACATCGCAGGTGACATAGACGTCGGGAAGGAAGTGCATCTCGATCTTGATGACGCCGTCGCCCTGACAGGCTTCGCAGCGGCCACCCTTGACGTTGAAGGAGAAGCGGCCCGGTCCATAGCCGCGCGCCTTGGATTCCGGCAAGCCGGCGTACCAGTCGCGGATCGGCCCAAAGGCCCCGGTATAGGTGGCCGGGTTGGAACGCGGTGTGCGGCCGATGGGCGACTGGTCGATCTCGACCACCTTGTCGAAAAACTCCAGCCCTTCGATCTTGTCGTGGGCGGCAGGATTGGCCGAGGCATTATTGAGGCGTCGCGCCGCCGCCTTATGCAGGGTTTCCAGCGTGAAGGTCGATTTGCCGCCGCCGGAAACACCGGTGATGCAGGTCATGACCCCCACCGGGATTTCGCCGGTGACGTTTTTCAGATTGTTGCCTCGCGCCCCGATGACCTTCAGCATCTTCTTCTTGTTGATGGGGCGGCGCTCATTGTCCGTGTCCTTCGAGAAGTAGAGCGGGATTTCACGTTTACCGGTCAGATATTGCCCGGTCAGCGAGTTGGCATTGGCCTTGATGTCTTCGGGTGTGCCTTCGGCCACCACCTGACCGCCGTGCACACCCGCCGCCGGCCCCATGTCGATCACATAGTCGGCGGTGAGGATGGCGTCTTCGTCGTGTTCGACTACCAGCACGGAATTGCCGAGGTCGCGCAGGCCTTTCAGGCTGTCGAGCAGACGGTCATTGTCGCGCTGATGCAGGCCGATCGAGGGCTCATCCAGCACGTAGAGCACGCCGGTCAGGCCGGAACCGATCTGCGACGCCAGACGGATACGCTGGCTTTCGCCGCCCGACAGGGTGCCGGAATTGCGCGACAGGTTGAGATAGTCCAGCCCGACCGCATTGAGGAAGTTCAGGCGGTCAAGAATTTCCTTCAGAATGCGCCGTGCAATATCCATCTGCTTTTCCGTCAGATGGTTTTGCAGATCGGCAAACCAGTCGTGCGCCTTCTTGATCGACAGGCTGGAGATTTCGGCGATGTCCTTCGCATTGACCTTGACGGCCAGGGCTTCGGGTTTGAGACGCTTGCCGCCGCAGGCCTCACACGGGGTTTCGGCCTGATAGCGACTCAGGTCCTCACGCACCCACGACGAGTCGGTTTCGCGGTAGCGACGCTCCATATTGGGGATGACGCCTTCGAACGGCTTGGTCACGTCATAGCGCCGCGAGCCGTCCTGATAGACGAACTTGATCTTTTCCGATCCGGACCCCAGCAGAATCACGTCCTGCGCTTCGGGCGTCAGGGCGCGCCATTTGGTGTCCATCTTGAAGCCGTAATGCCCGGACAGGGCTTCAAGCGTCTGCGCGTAGAGCGGCGAGGGGCCCTTGGCCCACGGCGCAATGGCCCCGTCCTTGAGGCTCAACGACTCATCGGGCACGATCAGCGAGCGGTCAAAGGTCAGCTTGACCCCCAGACCGTCGCAGGTCGGGCAGGCGCCGAAGGGGTTGTTGAACGAGAACAGGCGCGGCTCGATCTCGGCAATGGTAAAGCCGGAGACCGGGCAGGCGAATTTTTCCGAAAAGATCAGACGCTTCGGCTCGGTTTCGCCTTCCGCGATGTCGGCATATTCGGCGATGGCCAGACCATCGGCCAGCCGCAGCGCCGTTTCCAGACTGTCGGCCAGACGCTGCATCAGCCCGCCCTTGACGACCACGCGATCCACCACCACGTCGATATCGTGCTTGTACTTCTTGTCGAGCTTGGGGGCGTCTTCGATGGCGTAGTACTGACCGTCGATCTTCAGACGCTGGAAGCCCTGACGCTGAAGGTCGGCGATTTCTTTCTTGTACTCGCCCTTGCGCCCGCGCACGAAGGGGGCCAGCAGGAGCAGGCGCGTCCCTTCGGGCAGGGCCATGATCTTATCGACCATCTGCGAAATGGTCTGGCTTTCGATGGGCAGGCCCGTGGCGGGCGAATAGGGCACGCCGGTGCGCGCCCACAGAAGGCGCATATAGTCGTGGATTTCCGTTACCGTGCCGACGGTCGAGCGGGGGTTTTTGGAGGTGGTCTTCTGCTCGATGGAAATGGCTGGCGACAGGCCTTCGATCAGGTCCACATCCGGCTTCGACATCAACTCAAGAAATTGCCGCGCATAGGCCGATAGCGACTCGACGTAGCGACGCTGCCCCTCGGCATAGATGGTGTCGAAGGCGAGTGACGACTTGCCCGACCCCGACAGGCCAGTGAGCACCACCAGCTTGCCGCGCGGAATATCGACATCGACGCCCTTGAGATTATGCTCACGCGCGCCGCGCACCTTGATGAAGCCCTGCATCAGGTTTGAGCTGCTCATCAGCATATCCTTGTCGTGTCCGCTATCGGCCATTACGCATATCCATCCGGGGAAGCCATTCCACCATATAGGTATAATGGCGGTGTCGAAAAAGTGTCAGCAGAGGTTTGCGGGTTCACTGCCCGATTTGCGGAGGGGGCGCAAGAACGTTTTGCGAACGCTTTTGTAAAAACTGTGACCGTGGCCCGCCTCGCAAAGGCCGGAATGTTTCGCTCAACTGACAGAGACGGGGGCGGCATGGCGCATCACATCATTCAATGGCGACATGTGGGGCTGGCGGCGCTGATCGTCGTCGCGGCGCATCTGGTGCTGGCTCTGTTGTTCATGATGTCACGGCGTGAGGAAACCACGGTCGAGTCCCCCGTCATTACCGAGATAGGCTTTGTGCCACCTGTGCTCATCCGTAAGGGGCCCCGGCCCGAAAGGCCGGTGCGCCGGACGCGATCGGCGTCTCATCGTCAGGAGACTTTCAATGCCGCGCCCTCAGAGGTCGCGCCCCTGACGACGGTCAGGGGAGAGCCGCCGCCCGAAGCGGCTGATGCGGTGTCGCGTGAGACCCTGGGGGCGACCTTGCGACACGCACAGGCCTGTCGCCGGGCCTTGATGGAGGGCAGCGTCCTGCCGCCGGACTGTCCGGCGCGCGGCGAGGGGATAAACCGCCCCTTGCCTGTAAAGCCCGGAGATCAGCCCTATTGGGACAAGCAGATCAACGACAATGCGTTCCGGCGTCGCTACAAGAGCGAACCGGGCAACACGGAATACTGGCAAAGGGTCAATCGCAGTCGCTCAGACCCACAAAGACACACCCCGCAGGAGTGAACCTATTTCAACAGGCGTATGTTGGTCAGAGCTCCACCGGTACCGGAAGACCCCGTGACGGGTTCAAGGTTCCAGGTGGTATTGTTCAGGATCAGCCGGTTCATCACCATCGACAACTTGTCGTTGCTCATTTTTGATTGTGCATTGAAAGTGACATTGCGGCTGGGCAGCCAGATCACGCCGTCCATATGGTTGGCCACGGCGTTGTTGAAAATAAAGTCTGTATTGCTCAGACCCGGCTTCTCAAAGAACAGCAGATTTTTGTATGTGCCCGTGTCGGGGGCGGTCAGGTCGGCGGAAATGCCGGAGTTGAACTGGATTTTCGAGGTGTCCTCGAAATAGAAGGTCACGCCCTTGCCCGTCCACGTCCCGCCATTGACGTTCCAGCCGCCGCTGCGGATGACGTACAGGCCGGGAGCAAAACTGACCGTAGCCGACGAATTGTTGAAATTGAACCAGCCGCAATAGACACCGGGGCTGAGGCTGACGCTGCTGGTGTTATAGTTGCCATTCGACACCGTGCACGTCGTGCTGGCCACGGTCGGGATAAGCGCCGCCCACTGATCAGCAACGGTGGGGCACGACAGGCTCAGGCGATCCACCGTCGTTGAGTT
>NZ_JAIWNX010000273.1 GCF_020217185.1 Asticcacaulis sp. | reverse complement strand
ACGAATGACATTGCTGCCTTCGATGCACACCTTCTTGAAGTTCAGGCTGGAGCCCGAATTGAAGATGGCGGCCGGATTGCCCTTTGAACGCACCTGAATTTCGCAGTTGGGGGCGGTTATTTTCGCACCGGAATTGACCAGAAGCGCCTGACTGCCCGACGGATCAAGCACCTGAATACAGGGGCCTGACGATTGGCTTGCCGCCGTGCCCACGGCTGTGGCGGTAACATTGATGGTAAGGCTGGAAATACCAAACAATCCCAGCAGGCCCGTGCGGTTATTATAAGCCACGGTTCCGGTTAGGGTTGTTTTGTCTGTCGTGTAGCCCGGCGTGGCGCTGAGGCCTTCGGGCAGGTTTGAGGCGAAGATGCGCGTGGCAACGGTGCTCCGCTGGGATGTCTCCTGACGCAGCCCTCCTAATACCGACGCGTCCATAGCGTCCTGTAGTTTTGCCTTCACGGAATAGTAGTTGTTCAGGTCAATGGCACCGCCGACGGAGCCGGCCATAGCCATCAGTGACAGAGCGAAGGCAAATGTCGTATTGCCGCCTCTATGCGAAACATCGCGTCGAAGGTGCGTGACAAGGGGTGCAGACATGGTTCATTTCCCGATAATCGCCACCATTGGTAGCGTATCCTTGTGAACACATGCTTAAGCCACACCGGAAAAATGACACCGGTTTCTGAATTTTACGCCTTGAAGCCGTAGTTCAGCGACTGAGGCGTGCGATCCTTGATTGAGGCGCCGGGGCCATAGGTCAGGCTGGGTTTACGCGTTTCGTTCAGCGAGTCGGCTATGGCCTTCATCAGCCCTTCGGAGATGGTCTTGGCGGCCTCGACGGCGCGGGCATGGCGCTCCGATATGGCCACAAAGCCTTCGGTGGCCTTGCGCAGGCTTTGTTTGTGGGCGGCGCTCAGCCCTGTCAGACGCGAGGGATCGGCCTTGAGGCGGGCGCTTTCCTGACGATACAAGGCCGACAGGCTGCGCGTCTCTTCGACCGACTCGCGGATATCGAGCGGACGGTGCGCCTCAAGCGCCTCGGTTTCAGCGCTCAGGCGTTCGGTCAGGCGCTCGGTGAGCACCAGAAGCTGCGCGGCGTAGTCATCGGCGTCGCGGGCGGAAATGCTCATGAGTGCGTCTCCTGTAGGGCAAGCAGTTGTTTCTGAACCTGAGCGGAAATACCGACACCGCCGGATTTTACCACCTGACCGGCCAGGGCGTCGAGATAGACGGAACGAAAAGCCTCTTCGCCTTCGCCGCCGCCGAACATGCCATCGGTCGAAAGACCTTCGAACATGGGTTTCAGCATCTGGGAAATGACCATATCTTCAAAGTCATCGCCGACCTTTTTCGGGTCGCGGGTCTTTTGCGGAGACAGTGAAAACGGCTTGGCATCCAAGGGGGACGAGACAGTTTTATCCAAAGGGCTCATGGGAATTACATCACCTCAATATCGCCTTGCAGCGCGCCGGAGGCCTTGATGGTTTGCAGAATGGAGATCATGTCACGCGGACTGACGCCAAGCGCATTCAGACCATTGACCAGATCGCCGAGCGAGGAGGTTTCTTTAAGCTCATAAAGCCGTTTCCCCTTTTCCTCTTCGACACTCACCGAGCTGTCGGGGACGGCTGTGGTCTGGCCCTGCGAGAAGGGGGCTGGCTGGCTGACGAAGGGGCGCTCATCGACGCGAATGGTCAGATTGCCCTGCGCAATGGCGACGCGCGAGACGCGGACGTTTTCGCCGATGACGATGACACCATTGACCTCATCAATCACCACCTTGGCCGGGGTATCGACGGTAACCGGCATTTGTTCAATGGCGGTAATGAAGCTCATCATGTTCATTTCCGGCCGGTTGCGTACCGACACCACCGTCGGGTTGTCGGCAAAGGCTGTGCCGGGATAGGCCTTGTTGACCGTATCGGCGATACGCTTGGCCGTAGTGAAATCGGGGTTTTTCAGCGTCAGGCGCACGATTGGCATGGTGTTGAAGTCAAAGCCTGTTTCGCGTTCGATAATGCCGCCTGAGGCGATGCGCCCGGCGGTCGGCACGCCCTTAGTGACAGAGGAGCCCGATGCTCCACCCGCAGATACGGAACCGGTCTGGATCGAGCCTTGCGCCGCCGCATAGGCTTCGCCGTCAGCCCCCAGAAGCGGCGTCACCAGCAAGGTGCCGCCCAGCAGGCTCTTGGCGTCGCCCATGGCTGAGACCGTGACATCAATGCGCGCACCAGGTGCCGCAAAGGGCGGCAGTTCGGCGGTGACCATGACCACGGCGGCATTTTTGGTGTTCAGCGATGCGTCACGTATATTGACGTCCAGCCGTCCCATCATGCTTTCCATGGTCTGCTTCAGCATGGGGGCGTTGCGCACTGTGTCGCCCGTACCGTTCAGACCGACGACAAGGCCATAGCCAACCAGCTGGTTCTTGCGCACGCCTTCAATATCAACAATGTCCTTGATGCGCGACGCGGCCGCGGCTTCGCAAGCCCCGAGGACCGGCGCGCAAAGCGACAATAAGGTAGCGAGGGCGGCAATCAGAAGGCGCATACGCATGTCCACACAAAGGGCATTAACCATGTTGAGGCAACTGCGAAATCTGTGCCAGATGAAAAACCTTTAAAAGTCAGTGACGTGAGCTCCGCCTTTTGGGGCGGGGGAAAAATCTGCCGGGCCGTTAAGGGCTTGGAAACCACGGGCAGGCAAATACTCACCGTCTGTACACCCTTAGAAGAGGGTTTCGCGTCTTTATCGCCAGAACGGCCCCGACATGACCATACCACCGCTGAATGGGGCAAGCATGATCAAGATCAACGGACCGGCCGGACCGACCACTGTGGGCGGAGGCAATGCGCCGCGCCGCGCGTCAGGCGGCTTTTCGCTGAACGGATCATCCGAAACAAAGTCAAGCGCGTCCGCGGCCTCGGTGTCGCAGGCCCTGTCTCTGGGCGGGATTGATGCGCTGCTGGCCTTGCAGGCCGAAGACGACGTGCTTCAGGGGCGTCGCCGCCGTCAGATCAAACGCTCTCAGGATATTCTGGAGGCGCTGGAAGAGTTGAAGCTGGCGCTTCTGGGCGGCACCATTGATGACGGCGCGCTTTTATCGCTGCAAAAGATGATCGAGCTTCAGCGCGAAGAGGTCGAGGATCAGGGGCTGCAAAGCGTGCTCAACGAAATCGAAACCCGCGCCTATGTCGAACTGGCCAAGCGCCGGCTGATGTAAATTCCCCTCTGACGCGAAGCCTGTGCGATGGTGACGTGTGCGCTGCACCATCGAAACCCCGTTAGAGTAAAGAAAACGTGATTGTTCACGGGTGATTCCACGGGTATAAGCCGCGCCATCGGACCCGCGCTGTCACGTCCATATGGGGCCCTGTTCTTGCAGGGAGGGACGTAGCGGCAGGTAACGTCTCAATTCGGGGCTAAAACCAAGGGTGCCGACAAACAATGTCATGGGGTGTGGTGCAAAGATGAGCGCTGTCGAGCTTTCCAAATCCGATACCGATGCCTATCGTCCCAAGGACGACGAAGAGTACATGAATGAGCGTCAGCTCGCCTATTTCCGCAAAAAACTGATCTCGTGGAAGACGGAAATCCTGGCCGGGTCGAAAGAAACCGTTTCGGTCATGCAGAAGGAAACGGAAAACCACCCCGATCTGGTGGACCGGGCCTCTTCGGAAGCCGACCGCGCACTGGAACTACGGACCCGCGACCGTCAGCGCAAGCTGATCTCCAAGATCGACGAAGCCATCGCCCGTATCGATGACGGTTCTTACGGCTTCTGCGAAGAGACGGGTGAGCCGATTGGTCTGGGGCGGCTTGAGGCGCGCCCGACCGCGACCCTGTCTATCGAAGCGCAGGAACGCCACGAACGTTCCGAGCGTGTTCATCGCGATGATTGAGTAAAGAAAAGGCGCTTGAACAGCGCCTTTTTTGTTATCTTGTCTGCGTTGGATCGCCCAGGTCCGCCTCGCTGTCGATGTCGGTATGCGCATCTTGCGGCGTTCCCTCCGTTGCGGGGGGAGGGGGTATCTCGTCAAAACCGTAAGGATGGTCGCTGGCGGCTGCGGTCTTGGGGCCGTAATCGCTCAGGCCGTTCTTTTTGGGCGGTTCATGGCGCGGGTGCAGATCAGTCATGGGCGTCTCCTTTGCCCTGAGAGTGCCCCCGCCCGTCTAAAGAAGCGATCCGGTTACAGCACGCGGCGCGTGTCGATTTCCTCATCGTGCGAGGCCAGTTCGGCTATGGCTCCTAACACCTCTTCGACCGTATCCACGCTCTTATAGGTATTGCGGAAAGCGTCCGGGGTGAAGCCTTTGCCGACGGTGAAATCGACCAGATCGAAGAAGGGCTGCCAGAAGCCGCCCGAATTGAGGAAGATGATCGGCTTCTTGTGCAGATCGAGCCGACGCCACGACAGAAGCTCGATGACTTCCTCCAGCGTCCCGACCCCGCCGGGCAGGACGACAAAGGCATCGGCCTCTTCGAACATCATCATCTTGCGCTCGTGCATCGACTGCACCACGATGGTTTCGACCTCATCAAGCAGGCGTTCCTTGGTGCGCAGGAATTGCGGCATGATGCCCAGAACCTTGCCGCCGGCTTGAGACGCCCCGCGCGCCGCTTCGCCCATCAGGCCCACGCCGCCGCCGCCATAGACGAGGCGCAACTGACTACGGGCCAGAATTTGACCCAGTGCCCGTGCTTCGTCCTTATAGCGCTGATCGACGGCGTCCGACGAACCGCAATAGATGCACACCGACAGGATGGGGCGCGGCGAGGCGGGGGAGACGGAGTCGGGCATCGCTAATCCTTGGAACTATGGTTGCGGGCGGGCTTGATTGCCACCGGCGACAAACGATATGGTCAATCGCGTAAACAAATGAATGTCGTCGTAAATTAAAGGGCTTTGCCGGGCGTGCGCAACGCTTTTCAACGATGACAGACGTGTTCTGTGCATGAGATTTGTCAGGCTGTGATAAGCCTGCTGAAAGGTATCGACGTTCCGATGGGGTTCAAGCTGAGCACTGTGGCGCTGTGCGCCGCTTCGGTCGTGCTGTTGTCCGGCTGCGGCGACAAGGCCCCGGAAAAGGTCGAGGTCGCCGACTATGTGGCCACCAATCGCGGCTATGTGAAATCGCCTGAAGTGACTTCGGTAGCGGTGACCGCCGCCGGTGAATTGCTGGTCACAGGAGCCGCCCTGCCTGAGGCGCGCGTGCGCCTGACCAGCCCCTCCGGGCAGGCCTATGGGGTCACAGCGGGCAGCGACGGACGCTTTCAGGCCAGCCTGCCGCAGATGTCAGGCGGCAGCTTTTACGATCTCGCCATGGAGACCGAAGGACGGCTGATGCGGGCTGAGGGGCGTCTGTTTGTGCCGCCGGCCTCGGATATCGGTGCCCCTCCGCGCTCGGTTCTGTTGCGGCCCGGTGCGTCGGCCCTGCCTTTGTGGCCGCAGGCCGGTCTTATCGCCGTCGTCGATTACGATGCGGGCGGGGCTATGGCGGTGTCCGGTCGCACCGATCCCGGCATAATGGTTGATGTGGAAATCGACGGGCAGCCGGCGCTTGAGGTGCGCTCCGGTGAAAACGGCGTCTATACGGCGGCCTTGCCGGTCAGGGGCGGTTTGCGCAGCGGCACGGTCACCATCGGGATACGCGCCCGCGACCGTTTCGAAACGCGGCAGGTCAGTCTGCGGCAACCTTCGACCGAGGGGGCCACCCTGATGGGGGTGGCGTGGTATGTGGACTGGGCCATCAGCGGCGGCGGCCTTCAGACGACGGTCGTGTTCTGAGCCGCCTGGCCCTTTTGATATGCGTCATTGACGACATATTTGTAACGCAGTTGCGCAAACTGTGATGCGAATAACGCAAATATGTACGCAGCGGCCTCTTAACAGGATTAAAGTTTGCACTATCTTGAAGTCAGGCGAAAACTGTCGGAGCATTCTCTCCGTAAGGTTTTGGCTTCGTGTGAGTCTCAAAAGACGAAGGGGGGTTCGCCTGCCCATCGCCCAGTTAAGAGGACAGGTTTGACGTTTGGTCCCTCCCTGCTGTGTCCGCTGCTATCGGCAAATTCGCCGGTTGAGGCGGCGCGCGCCCCGAAGGCCCCGGTGACCGATGTGGACAAACCGGCCCATGCGCCGTTTGCCGTCATCGACGCCAAGCCCAAGGCGGCGAAGCCCTCTCTTTATCGCGTGTTAATTCTCAACGACGACTATACCCCTATGGAGTTCGTCGTGTACGTGCTGGAGCGATTCTTCAACAAGTCGCGCGAGGACGCCACCCGTATTATGCTGCACGTCCATCAGACGGGCGTCGGTGTTTGCGGGGTCTATACCTATGAGGTCGCGGAAACCAAGGTCGCCCAGGTGGTGGACATGGCCCGGCGGCATCAGCACCCTCTCCAGTGCACCATGGAGAAAGACTGAATCTGATGCCGACACTCTATCCAGAATGCCGACACCAACACCCTCTCCAGTGTACGATGGAGAAGGACTGAGGATCGCTTGAACCCGACTTTCAGCCCCCGTTCATCGAGGAGACGTCAGACTAAACTGTACCCGCTTTTTGCTCCAAGGAGAGGCCGACATGCCATCGTTTTCAAGCGCTCTCGAAGAAACCCTGCATCGCGCGGTGGGTCATGCGAACACCCATCACCATGAGTACGCGACCCTGGAGCACCTTCTGCTGGCCCTCGTCGATGACGTCGATGCCGCAGGCGTCATGACGGCGTGTAATGTCGATCTGACCAAGCTCAGGACCGCATTGACGGCCTATATCGAAACCGACCTTAAATCGCTGGTCGTTCCCCATTCCGAAGAAGCCAAGCCCACTGCCGGTTTTCAGCGCGTCATTCAGCGCGCGGTGATCCATGTGCAGTCGTCGGGCCGCGACGAAGTGACCGGCGCCAATGTGCTGGTGGCTATCTTCTCTGAACGCGAATCCCATGCCGCCTTCTTCCTGCAGGAGCAGGAGATGACGCGCTATGACGCGGTCAACTACATCGCTCACGGCATCGCCAAGAAGCCCGGCGCGTCTGAGCCGCGTCCTGTGCGCGGATCGTCCGAAGATGGGGCCCCGTCTTCCGAAGAAAAGTCGGGCAAGGCGGCTTCCACCGATGCCCTGGCGGCCTATTGCGTTGATCTCAATGAGAAATCGCGTCACGGCAAGGTCGATCCGCTGATCGGGCGTTCGGCTGAGGTCGAGCGCGCCATTCAGATCCTGTGCCGTCGCACCAAGAATAACCCGCTGCTGGTCGGTGATCCGGGCGTCGGCAAGACGGCCATCGCCGAAGGTCTGGCCAAGAAGATCGTCGAAGGCGAGGTGCCTGAGGTGCTGGCCGGAGCGACCATCTATTCGCTCGACATGGGCACGCTACTGGCCGGAACCCGCTACCGCGGCGATTTCGAAGAGCGCGTCAAGCAGGTGGTCAAAGAGCTTGAGGCGCATCCCAATGCCATCCTGTTCATTGACGAAATCCACACCGTCATCGGTGCCGGGGCGACGTCGGGCGGGGCGATGGATGCCTCCAACCTGCTGAAGCCGGCTCTGGCGTCGGGGGCCCTGCGCTGCATGGGTTCGACCACTTATAAAGAATACCGTCAGCACTTCGAGAAGGATCGGGCTCTGGTCCGTCGCTTCCAGAAGATCGACGTGACCGAGCCATCGCTGGACGACACGGTGAAGATTCTAAAGGGCCTCAAGCCTTACTATGAGACCTTCCACAATCTGAAATACACCGACGCTGCCATCAAGACGGCGGTGGAACTGTCGGCGCGCTACATCACCGACCGCAAGCTGCCGGACAAAGCGATCGACGTGATCGACGAAGCCGGGGCCTTACAGGTCATCCTGCCCGAAGGTAAGCGCAAGAAGGTCATTGGGCCGAAGGAGATCGAAACGGTGATCGCCAAGATCGCCCGCATCCCGTCGAAGTCGGTGTCCAAGACCGATACCGAGGCGCTGCGCGATCTGACCAACGACCTGCAACGGGTCGTCTTCGGTCAGGACGAGGCCATCGAACAGCTTTCGGCGGCGATGAAGCTGGCCCGGGCGGGTCTGCGCGACGCCAACAAGCCCATCGGGTCTTACCTCTTCTCCGGTCCGACCGGCGTGGGCAAGACCGAGGTCGCCAAGCAGTTGTCGCAAACGCTCGGCATCGAATTGCTGCGCTTCGACATGTCGGAATATATGGAGCGTCACACCGTGTCGCGGCTGATCGGGGCCCCTCCGGGCTATGTCGGCCATGATCAGGGCGGCCTGCTGACCGATGCTGTGGATCAGACGCCGCACGCCATCGTCCTGCTCGACGAAATCGAGAAGGCGCACCCGGATATCTATAACATCCTGCTTCAGGTGATGGATAACGGGACGCTGACCGATGCGGTGGGCAAGAAGGTCGATTTCCGAAATGTGGTGCTGATCATGACCACCAATGCGGGCGCTTCGGACAATCAGAAGAACTCGATTGGCTTTGGACGCGAAAAGGTGTCGGGTGAGGACGAGGTGGCCATCAAGCGCCTGTTCACGCCGGAATTCCGCAACCGTCTCGATGCCATCGTCACCTTCCGTCAGCTCAAGCCGGAGGTCATCGGGCAGGTCGTGCAGAAGTTCGTCCTTCAGCTCGAAATGCAACTGGCCGACCGCAACATCACGATCGAGCTGTCGCCGGATGCCGAAAAGTGGCTGGCGGAGAACGGCTATGATGAACTCTATGGCGCGCGTCCGCTGGCGCGGGTCATTCAGGAGAACATCAAGAAGCCTCTGGCGGACGAGATCCTGTTCGGCAAGCTGGTGCGTGGCGGGCATATTCTGGTCAAGCTGGCCGAAGGCAAGATCGCCTTCGACATCACGCCGGCCAAGGACAAGAATGCCTCGCGCGCCGAGGCGGTGGACTAGCAGGGGTCTCGACCCCCTGCACCTCGTTAGTCGGGCGCTTAAGTTGTGGGGTGTGGGGTCCGTGACCCCACCTCACTGAATCCCAAAGAAAAACCCTCCGGATCGCTCCGGAGGGTTTTTTGTTTCAGGCATGACGTCTTACCCTACGGCGCGTAGGGTTCCGGGGCCAGGACGCTGGCGCCTTGCTCGCGCAGGCGGGCGTCGCGGGCTTCCTTCATGATCATCTGGGCGCGCGGATCGCTGGCGGCCCAGCCGAGGAAGGACAGGGCTTCGAAGCCCTTGGCGCTGGCCTCGACACCCTTGCCGAACATGGCAAAGGGCGACTTGTTATTGGGGTAGTTGACCAGCTTCACCTTCACGTCGTCACCGATCTTAGCCAGTTGCTTGGCCTTGGCCACCGCGGCGAAGAAGCCGCCGGTTTCATCAACCAGCCCCAGTTGCTTGGCCTGCGCGCCAGTCCAGACGCGGCCCTTGGCTATTTCACGCACGCGCTCAGGCGCCAGCTTGCGGCCTTCGGCGACGTGGCCGATGAAGGCGTTATAGATGGTGTCCATCCAGTTGGAGATGGCCTGGGTTTGCTTTTCGGTGAAAGGCTTGCCTGCCGAATAGGCCCCGGCGTACTCAGAGCCGACGCCGATCTGACGGAAATCGACCCCGAAACGCGATGCCGCTTCGCCAATGGCCATCTTGCCGCCATAGACGCCGATCGAGCCGGTGAGGGTGGTCGGGTTGGCGACGATGGCATTGGCCCCCGCCGAGACCCAGTAACCGCCCGAAGCCGCGTAATCACCCATCGACACCACGACCGGCTTGCCGGATTTCTTGGCGTAGGCTAGGGCGCGCGAAATCTGTTCGGAGGCGGTATCCGACCCACCGGGCGAAGAGACGCGGAAGACGATGGCCTTGACCTTGTCATTCTCAACGGCGTCGTAGAAGGCCTGAGCCACATCGTCGGACAGCATCTGGGCTTCGCTGCCAAAGCCAGCGCCAGACCCCTTGCCGGTCATGATCGGGCCCTCGCCATTGATAACGGCGATGGTCTGGCTGCCCGTCGAGACGGTGGTGGCCGCATAGGACTCAATGTCCATCAGTTGCGTATCGGCCC
>NZ_JAIWNX010000272.1 GCF_020217185.1 Asticcacaulis sp. | reverse complement strand
CGCCCTTGGCCTTGGCGGCCTCTTCGATCTCCTGCACCTGACCCAGATTGGTGATCAGGCCCAGTTCCTTGGCCTGTTCGGCGCTGTAGGGACCGGCTTCGAGAATGGTTTTCAGCTTAGTGGCGTCCAGCTTGGCGTCCTTGCGGTCGATGGCGGCGTCGCTGATCAGCGAGTCATAGACCGAGCCCATCCACGACAGGGTGGCTTCGCGGTGTGCCGGGGTGAAGTCGCTTTGCAGGTAGGGGTTGACGGCGTTCTTGTACTCATAACGCTGCTGGAATTGCGGCGTGATGCCGTACTTGTCAAAGGCGCGCTTGAGGAACATTTCCTCGGTCGCAATGCCGGTCACCTGAAAAGACGAGCGCGGCTGCATCCAGAATTCGGTCGCCGCCGTGCCCACCGTGTAGGAGGCCAGCACCATGGTCGAGGGATAAAGGCCCTGCGAATGGGCATAGACCGGCTTGTTCTTGCTGCGCACATACCGCACCGCCGTGCGAATTTCCTGAGCGGCGGCGGGCATCAGTCCGCCTTCGGGGAGGCGGATCAGCACCGACTTGACCTTGCTGTCGTCGGCGGCGTGATAGAGCGAGGTGACGATGTCCATGGTGGACAGGGGACGCCCCGTAATGAAGGCGAAGGGATCGGAGCGCGATTGATCCGTCAGGCCTTCGCGCAGATCAACCACCAGCGTGATGGCCGATGGTGTGGTCGGCTTGGACGCCGCCGCGATCATGGTGATGAGCAGGAAGGGCACACCGACGAAGAACAGCACAAAGGCGGCGAATACGGCGGCTACCGTAATGAAAAACTGTTTCATGTGACGAACGTCATCCCCGAATTGGGTGCAGCTATATCAAGATGCGCCGGAACCACGATGGGCGACGCACGCGCACTCAGGCGCGCACCATAGCGTGCCTTACAATAAGGTCAAATGAAGACCGTGTAATGCAGGCGAACGCAGATCAGAATTTGGTGCGACCTGCGGCCGGTTCGCGGTCATGCTGATATTTCGGGTCGCCGTGGCAATGCGGGCAGGAGACGCCCTTTTGGTACATCGGGCTTTGCTGATCCTCGGCCGTCAGGGCGTGGTCGCAGTAAAGGCAGAGCACGGCGGTTTGCGACGGATTTAGGTGATGATCGACGGCGATACGCTCATCGAAGACAAAGCATTCACCATCCCATAGCGACTCTTCGGCGGGCACGTCCTCGAAATACTGCAAAATGCCGCCCTTGAGGTGATAGACCTCGTCAAAGCCGTTCTCCATCATCCAAGCGGTGTATTTCTCGCAGCGGATGCCGCCAGTGCAGAAGGTGGCTATCTTCTTGCCTTTAAGCTGATCGACGTGCTGGCGCGTCCATTCGGGCAGAAATTTGAAGGTCGGGATTTTCGGGTCAATGGCCCCCTTGAACGTGCCCAGATTGACCTCGTAATCATTGCGCGTATCGAGGATCACCACGTCATTACGGCGGATCAGATCGTTCCAGTCCTTCGGCTCGACATAGTGGCCACGGCGGCTGAGGTTGACCGGCTCCCCCAGCGAAATCGTCTCTTTCTTCAGGCGCACGCGCACCTTGCCGAAGGGCTGGGTGTCCGCATAGGACTCCTTCCATACAATCGGCTCGCCAATCAGTTCGCTCTGAAGGTAGGTCAGGAAACTGTCTATGGCCTCGCGCGTGCCGGCCATGGTCGAGTTGACGCCTTCAGAGGTGATCAGCAGCGATCCCTTGATGCCGAGCGCCTTCAGCCGTTCGAGCAGCGGGGCCTGATGCGCTTCGAAATCGGGAAAGTCGAAGAAATGATAGAAGGCGGCGATGACGTAGGGCGGCTGTGACATGCGGCGGGAGCTATCACAAAGCCTGCGCTCACGAAAGGGGGCGGGATGTCGCGATGGTTACAGGAAACGCCAGCGCCGGATAAAGGCGGCCTGCCCGTGACGGGTGCCGGCCTCATCGACGACATTCCACAGGACGGTGTCTTCTATGTAAAAGCGCCGACCGCTGGCGGATACGCGGATACCGGCATAATGATCGACATACCCCTGCGCCAGCGCCGCTTTGAGCAGGGCGTTACGGTCGGACTGTATGCCGTTGTCGGGTTCTGCGGAATGGCGCGAAGGCAGACGGGTAAAGGTGTCCCAGTCCATTTCCCAAAGGTTGAGTGCCTGCGCATTGGCATAACGAAAGATGGGGTCGGCTTCGATCCCGTGGGAGACGATGGCTTGCGGGGCCGTGAACAAGGCTTCGGCCAGTTCGGAGTCGTTCAATCCGGCGGCATTGGCGACAATTTCCTGTCCTGTAAAACGGTGGAAGCTGTTGGCCATCAGCCGGTTATAGGTCTGAACGGCAGGGTCAAGGGCAGGGGGCATGAAATCCAGAGAAGTTGGGGAAAATTTCAACGGGGGGATTGCATGTCACAAAAGCTTGGGTTAGTGAAGCGCCCTCTCGCTGAGACAAGCGAGGCCAGCAAGTCTTTCAAAGACTTTCTAAAGACCTGCTGGGGAATGGTGTAATGGTAACACTCCGGTTTTTGGTACCGTCATTCTAGGTTCGAGTCCTAGTTCCCCAGCCAATTTTCTTTTCCTGCATCATCATACCCTTTCGGGGTTTCATTTTTCAACGATTTCAGTGCTGTTTCTTGCAGCATATCAAATGGTTGTCGAAAATCTGCGATCAACTCGCCATCCTTCCAAATGCAGTTCTGGAAGACGAAATTTAATAGCTTTCTTTGGGCCATTCCCTCTTGTTTTTCGAAGATCGAATGAGCGTCCTGGACCAGCTTCAACAGGCTCACCCCTTCGTCCATGTACGATTCCCCAGCGCCATTAAGCCTTAGAAGCTCATCTTCGCACCGCCTAGCCTCTTCTTTCCATTGACTTGAAGTTCTAGAATAGAACGCATCACTAATTCGGCGGTCGAGCTTGTCGATATAGAGGGCTTCCAGGCGCTGATTCAGGCGATCCAGCGCACCCTTCACGCGATTAAGGGCTTGGGCATGAGCGAGAGTCTCGTGAAAGGCACGAGCCTTCCTTCACCAAATGGATTTCTATGTCGAAACCATCAAGCGTCACCCAATCCTTCAGGTTCCGATACAGCGGGTCGGTTTTTTCGACTAAGACGGTCCGCACCGACGGATGCCTGCGAAGGTAGGTTCGCGGCGTGAGCTTGGGCAGGAGCACCCTTGAAAAACACCACGCTCGGCGCGTCTCAACGCGTGAGCAGCGGACATGAGGACCGAAGGGTGCGCAGCGCCGCCGTTTCCCTGCGCTCGGCGAGCTTCGATCCGGATCAACTGGCCAGTTTCACGAGCCGTCTCCACAGCATCTCCAGTGGCCCCATATCGAACTTCCGAAGCCAGAGGTTTGCCAGAATGACTTGTAAAGCGACGACACAGATGACGACCCCCATGACGCCGGCCGATCCGAGGTTAAGTTGGGTCAGCGGCCCCCAAGGCGCCCAGAGGACCCAGATTCCGATCAGGCTTTGCATGACGTACAATGAAAAGGCGGTGCGTCCAGCGGCGAGTAGCGGAGATAGAAGCCTTACGCCCACGCGGGTTTTCCAAAGGCAATTCATCATGCCGACATGGCCAAGCGTCATGATGATCCGGCCGAATTCGGAAGGAGAGGGGCCGCCTGAGAGAGAGGTTTGACCGCTTAAGGGCATAAGGCGCAGGGCAGCGCCCAGACCATAACCGAGTATCATCATCATCAGGTAAAATCGCTCGGACTTTCGCCCCTGTATAATGCCCCACTTAAACAAGGCCACGCCGATCAGCATGGTGCCGAAAGCTTCGGCGACCGTCATCCACAGGCCAAGCCCCTTGACGGTCTCATACCATATCTGAACGGCGCCCTTGATCTCAGCCGCCCCGCTTCCGTTTGGGGCGCCGGGTGCATAACCAGCCGCGGCTGCATACTGAAGCGAGCCGGCGATGACGAGCCCAGCAGCCAGCGCTGCGGCCGCCGGCAGTGTTCGAAACGTAAACAGAAACAGTGCCGCCAGACCATAGACATGCAGGATGTCATAGCCCCATCTCACGACGAAAATATGCAAAAGGCCAAACAAGACCAGCCACATGTTTCGGCGCAGATAGGTGTCTGCAATGCCGATGGGGCCATCCGCCGTTAGTGCCTTTGCCGTCAGGATCATCATGCCAGCGCCAAACAGCATTTCCAGCAGGCCGCGTTGTGTCCCCTCGAAGAACAGATCGGTGACGGTTTGAGCCAGGGCGTCATACCAAGGCACATCTCCAACTCTTAGCCCCATGTCACCTGCAGGTGCCATCAGAGGTATATTGATGAGGAAAATCCCCAGGATGGCGAACCCTCGCAAGGCATCAAGCACCTCAATCCGTGTCCGGGCGGAGGCAGGCAGATTTGCGGACAGGCCCTGATCCGCAGTCAAGGTCGTTGTCGTCATGGATAAACATCTCCGGTGAGGAATACAGGCGTCGCCAGGACGCTTCAGCCAGCCTGTCCCAGACGCTGGGCTATGTTACGCAGCTTGGCGATATGGTCAGCGAGGCGGGGGGCCTCATCGAGGCTCATCACGAAGGTCCACAGATAGGTCATCACCGCGTAGATGCGCCCCGCATCTGTCTGGCCGCTTCGCGACAGGCCAATGATGGCGGTCAGGAACAGCAGCGCCGCAATGACGCCCAAGGCGAGATAGGCCCAGGCTTCAAGGTCTGACAGACGCACCCGCAGGTCCGACAACAAGTTAAAATGCCTCAGAATTCTCGGTCTGCGGCCTGTCGAGAGAATGTCAACGCCACGCTCCAGCTGGTTATTGAAGCGGTTATGCAGCTTTTCGTTCCGGCGCGAAAAGGCCGGAAAGGCAATCAGGACAAACAGCAGCGCCACAGAACAGGCGAGGCCCAGCCACATATCCAAAACCATCAGCATGCCGACCGCGCCAAAGATCGAGATGACCGATGTCGCCAGCATGGGAAGATGGGCTTCGAAAAAATCGACGAACTCTCGGGCCAGATCAACCCGGGCGACGACGCGCGAGGGTTTGTGCCCACGCGCGTGCTGTTCCTGTGCGACATCAGCGGCAAGGTGGGCATAGACCCGTGAGAAGACCCGGGTATCCACCGCGCGACGCAATGCGCCCACCGACCAGAAGCCCAATACCATCAGGGCATATCCAGAGGCGGCAAGGACGTCGCCCTTCAGGATGGCATTGATGGCAAAGCCGCCGAAGAGGGGGTAGGCGAGAAAGAGGGCGTTTTCCAGCGCCAGCAGACCAAAGGTAATCAGGAAGCTGGCGAGATTGCTCCGCATCAGGTTCTGCAAAAACCGGCCGGCGGTCCTGTCGGTTGTATCCTTGGCCATTACTCTGTCGGGGCGGATCATGGGGCGTCTTTCAAAGTCAAACGCGCATCTGTTTTGTCTGCGTCGTCGGCCCGTCTTAGGCGCAAAGTGTGCAGACAAGCCCCAGAGTTTGTGGAGAATATGTGGAGGCACCGGGATTGGGTTGAACCGTAGATGTTTTTCCCTGATGCTTGGGTAAAGGCAGGATATGACCCATGCAAAACCCACTTGTACTGATCATCGAAGACGATCCGGAGATACAGGGCATTCTGGATGCCTATTTCCAGCGGGACGGTTTTCGCACGGTCACAGCGTCGAACCCTCAGATTGGGTTGTCCCACCACCAGCGACTGAAGCCGGACCTTGTTGTCCTTGATGTAAAACTCCCGGGCATGGATGGCTACGAGGTCTTGGCCACCCTTCGCCGTGAAGCCGAAACCCCCGTGCTTATGGTGACCGCCCTGTCCGAAGACCTCGACAAGTTACAGGGGTTGCGTTTGGGCGCGGATGACTATGTAACCAAGCCCTTCAATCCGCTGGAGGTCATTGCCCGCGCCCGTACTATCTTGCGCCGCAGTGCCGGGTCGCGCCAATCACCGGTCCTGCGTGTCGGCCCGCTGGTCATCGACACAGACGCGCATCAGGCTCTGGTAGAGGGGGCGGCGGGGCCGCAACCCCTCGCCCTGACACCTACCGAGTTTCGGATCCTGTACCACATGGGGCGCACGCCGACCCGGGCCTTCCGGCGCTCTGAACTGATAGATGCCTGCCTGCCCGAAGGCGAAGCGCTCGACCGCACACTGGACAGCCACATCAGTAATCTGCGTCGCAAACTGGTCGCCGCAGGGGCCGCTGATCTTTTGACGAGTGTCCGGGGGATTGGCTATCGGCTGGGGCGGACACATGCTTAAGCCGCGCAGCGCTTTCGCTCTGGTCATGCTGCTGGCGGTGATACTGGTCGTGACCATGTCTGTGGGGGCCCTCGTCTTGGGCCTCCTGTATTACGAGGCCATTGAAGCGCATTTCCCCGAACTTATGGCCGGGGCCGCCGGAAGTAACTGGGCCGATAGAGGCTTTCTGATACTGATGCTGGCCATTGGCATACCGGTGGGGGTTCTTCTCAGCTGGACGCTGGCGCGGCGCATGTCTGCGCCGATGACGGAGGTCGCGCGGGCGATCCGTGCCGTGGCCGCGGGCGACCTCACAGCGCGTGCGGCACCGTCTCCTGATGTTTACAGCGAGATGAAGGGATTGGCCGAAGACTTCAATCGCCTGGCCGATCGGCTGGAACGCTCTGAGGCCGAGATGCACTTTGCCAATGCGGCCATCGCGCATGAGTTGCGCACCCCTTTGACGATCCTGAAGGGCCGATTGCAAGGCGTTTCTGATGGCGTGTTTGAGATTACGCCGGAGATGATCTCAATGTTGCTGGCGCAGGTCGATGGTCTGACCCGCATCGTAGAGGACCTGCGGCTTCTGTCACTGCTGGAGCCCGGACGGGTGCCCCTCAACAAGCAGGCGGTTGATCTTGGCGACCTGGTACAACAAACAATCGGACTGGTGGCTGATGATCTTCAGGAAGCCGGTATAGAGACGCGCCTCTCGATAGCGCCAGCCGTCGTCGAGGCCGATTCCGCCCGCTTGCGTCAGGCCTTTCTGGCCTTGCTGACCAACGCCATGAAGTATGCACCGGGCGGCCCTTTACATATATCCGTGCGTCAGAACGAAGCGCAGGCTTTTATCGTCGTCACAGATGGTGGTCCTGGCATGCCGTCTGAGGGATTGACGCAGGCCTTCGACCCGTTCTGGCGTGGAGAGAAATCCCGAGGCCGCGACAAGGGGGGCAGTGGGCTTGGCCTGGCGGTCGTGCGGGCGATTATAACGGCACACGGCGGATCAGTAGCAGTTTGTAATCCGGCTGGTGGCGGATGCAAATTCACCGTCTGTTTGCCAAAAAGTTCGGTCACGTCGGCCAAGGCCGTTACCTCAATCGGCGCTCAATCTTAAACGCTTGCAGTACCGCCAGGCATTGAAATATCGGCCTTGTAGGGAGCCGTCGCCGGCACGATGTCTGCTTACAAAGTCGGATGTAAAACTCTTGTTAATGTCCGCAGTGGGCGCGAACCTGACTGGAAGCCGTCGGCTCATTCTGGCCCATTATGGTCGTCTGCGTCAGACACCATTAACTACACAGGCCGGAAAACAATGCTTTTTGGAGTTTGTTGACCCGGCGTTGTGCCATTTTTCCCTATAAGAGGTCGAATTTGGCTTCATCTCTAAGTGCGCGCCAGGTCCATATGGCGCCAAGCAGATCAATCAGGCCAAGCCCCAACAGGATTGGCGGCGCGAGTTTTGCCAGAACAAACCCGGCAAAAAACACGGAGACAGAAAGGCGCCCATACACGGTTGCCATGAAAAAGGGCCGAACCTCGTGCCTGGCCATAACGCCGTAGTATGACCCCAGAATGATAGTCAGCATCCCGACAACGCGAACCCAAAGCTCGTGTGCTTCGGGGAAGCCCAGAGGAACGATCGCAAGATTTGGTGCGAACACAAAAGCTGCACCCGAGATGATCATATAGACGAAGAAAACGTAGATAGTTCTGGCGCTTTTGCTCATGATCGGCCTCCTCAAACAGGGCTACTTTACCCATTTCCGGACCATGTCTTCACTTTTATCCCATAGCGACTTGGCCACACTTCCGTCGTCTTGAAACTTAACCGGCATCGGTTTCCGGTCGTCATAAACTTCGCCGGTCTTCCAGTCGGCCCCGGGCCGTCCCTCAACCAGGCGCACCAGCCTCTTCGCGCTTTTCTCCGAACTGATCGTGAAAAGGTACTTCAGAGGGGAGTGATAGATAGATTTCATGAAATGCGTGGTGTCGGACGCAAACGCCGAGCGAACGACGCCCGGATGAAAGGCAACCGCACTTATGTCGGAGCCACCAAACCGGCGCTGAAGCTCTCTGGTGAACAGTATGTTTTCGAGTTTAGCGCAACCGTAGGCGTGCTCCGGCGCATAGTCGCGTTCGTTATTGAGGTCGGTCACATCAAAGTCGGCCCCCCACATGTTCGCTGCGGCACTCGCCGTCTGAATAACTTTTGCTCGGCTCGTGATCAGGTCAGGGAGCAGCAGACGCGTTAAGAGGAAGGGGGCAAGGTGGTTTACCTGAAAGGTTTTCTCAAAACCATCTTCCGTCACCTCGCGGTTACCCATAATGCCACCGGCATTATTCGCTAACACATCAATCTGACCGAGGCCCTTCAGACGGGCCGCCAAAACTGAAACTTCAGACAGTTTAGAGAAGTCAGTCACATAAAAGGGCACCCTCAAGGATTTCGCCATAGCTCAGTCTTCGCCTGCGAACGCCCGACGACGACGACCTGATGACCTCGATCTACCAACTGCCGCGCCGCCGCCGCGCCGATCCCATCGCTCGCACCGGTAATAACGACGTTTAACATCTCCACTTCCTTTCGTGACCTTGAGGTCATCTTGACGGTGTCTTGCCCTAATGACGATGCCTGATCGTCCCTGAGAATTGCCTAATCCTGCCTATCTATTGACGCGTCGCTGTTCCTTGGTTTGAGTCAGGGTATGGATATCATATCGGACATCAGGGCAGCCGCGCTGACGCACGCAGGCGCAGAAGGGGCATCGGAGCTTCCGCTTCCTCGGGTGCAGATTTACTCGCTCGAACAGCCGACAGACCTGTTGCCCCTGGTGTACGAGCCAGTCGTATGCCTAATTCTTCAGGGGGCGAAGCAGACGCTATTTGGCAACCAGCTCAGGCGGTATGCCGCAGGCGAGTGCATGGTGGTTGCCGCAGAGGTGGTCGCGGTAGCGCAAATCATTGAGGCCACGCCTAATCGCCCCTATCTGGCGATCAATCTGCACCTGGACGCGGAGATAATCGCGAATCTGCTCTTGAACATGGTTGAGGTCGCTGAGCCTTCGGTTCCCAGCGGAGTCACTTCTGCTCTAGCCTCCGATCCGCTGCTTGAGGCCTGGCGGCGGTTGATCGAGCTACTGGACCGTCCGTCGGAGATCCCCCTGCTGGCGGCTCGATTTGAGGAGGAGATTTTACTGCGCCTTCTGATGGGGCCTCAGGGCGCGGTCTTGAGACAGTTTGCTGCGCCGGGGAGTCGTCTTGCCGATATTCGTCGCGCCATGGCCTGGATACGAACGCACTATGCGGAACACCTGGCGATAGAAGATATGGCGGAAATCGCCCGCATGAGTGTGTCCGTCTTCCACCGGCGATTTAAAGCGGTTTCCGGCCAAAGCCCGCTCCAGTATCAAAAGCAGATAAGACTTACGGAAGCCCGTGTCCGGATCGTCGGCCAAGGACTAAGCGCGGCTTCGGCTGGGTTCACCGTGGGCTATGAAAGCGCGTCGCAGTTCAGCCGGGAGTATCGCCGAATGTTTGGTCGCCCCCCACAACGCGATGCCGATTACCTACGCTCTGCAGGGGGAATACGATGAAGCGCGGTCTGTCACTGCTTGTTACTAGAAAATTGCTTATGCGCCTGACCGTTCTCTGGTGTTCCGGCTTTTGCCCAGAGATGACCCATTGGGCGCTTTATCGACGATCTAGGCCGTAAACTCATAAATTGGGTTTTCAAGCTGGCTTATGCGTGATTCAAGGCTTCCACTGATTTGGAGGCCTTTTTCATGACCCGTC
>NZ_JAIWNX010000312.1 GCF_020217185.1 Asticcacaulis sp. | reverse complement strand
GATGTGCGGAAACGGAGTTCGGCGAAGCCAAAAGTGTGAGCGGTTTTCCGCAAAAACATCGCGACAAAACAAAAATTTAGAGCGAAATGGCGATTCCACCTAAAGTCATTTCGCTCTAACGTCGGCTGGCGTTCCTTCAGTGGCTTCCGTCGCTGTCTCTTCCCAGTCCGCGACCTCGACCTCATCCCGTTTCGCGCGCAGGCCCTCCGGCACCGATAGACGTTCCGGCGGCGGTTGCGGCGCATAGACGGGGATGTCGTTCAGTTCATAGGAAAAGAAGATCGGCTGCCCCGTTACCGGACGCAATTCCGTCTCCGCTGGCTCCGCGACAACCACCGTCTCCACCGCCTCAGCAGGGACGTGCGAATCGAAGACCTCGGTGGCGGCGTGCACGACGGGTTCGCTGACCTCGATCTCGGCTACCGGCACCTGCGCCAAGGATGACTCGACCGGCGCGCTCGGCAGGGCCTCCGCCGGCAGGTTGAAGCTGATCTGCTCGTCGAACTCGGCCCAGAAGGCACGGCGATACGCGTCCATCTCCATCAGGATTTCATGATCGGCACCGGCGATTTCGACGCAGCGCCCCTTGGCCAGTTTCTTGACGAAGGCCTTGGTCGGCTGCTTCATCATCAGGGTATCGTCGCTGGAAATCACCACCGACACCGGCGTGCGTACCTTTTTCAGCACCTTGCCCTTGTCCTTGAGCAGGGTGTCACCGATGCGCAGCGCAAACAAAAGCCAGCCCCAGGTCGGCGTCCCCACCGCCAGATGCGGGCAGGCAAACAGTTGCTCGCGCCACAGATTATAGCGCGCCGCATCGTGGGTCAGGGCGTCTTCTTCGAAGGTGTGTTCAAATGGATCGTCAAACAGTTCCGGCACGTACTCGCTGGCCTGACCGTGTTTGACCTTCCAGTCGGTCTGGAACATCACCGACCACAGGGAATGCTTGCCCGTCTTGATGCGCAGCATCGGATTGATGAAAACGGCGGCGCTGAAACGCTCCTCACCGCGCGTCAGGGTCGCCAGATTGAGCGCCGCCCCCATCGAGTGGCCCAGCATCACCCACGGCTTGGGGGCGCGGTCCTCAAAGCCATCGAGCAGGCGTTGATAATCGTCAAGAAACTCGTCTTCGGAACGGGCGTGCCCCTTCAGGCGATCCGGCAGCAAACGCGCCGACAACCCCTGCCCGCGCCAGTCGTGCACCACAACGCAGAAACGGCGTTCCAGCAGATCGGCGACGACCTCGTAATATTTCTCGATCGGTTCGGCCCGACCGGGGCTGACGAAGACGGTGCCGCGCGCCGGTCCCTTCGGATGCCAGAAGCCCAGCCGCAGACGCAGCCCCCCCGCCCCGCGAAACCATTCCCCCACGCCCCCTTCGGGCGGCCGGTATTCCGGTATCGCCATCAGCGGGGCCGCGGTGGACAGGGAAGCGATGCGTGTCACGGGTGCAGTCTCAAACAGGGTTATCAGGCAGGCTTGCGGAATTTCAACGTCATCCGGTCGCTTTCGCCGATGGATTCATACAGTGTACCATCAAAATCCGGATTTGGCGGCTCTCCTCTGTGGGCCGTCAAACGATAGGGCGGCAGGGTCCACACACCGAACGGATGCGCCTTGTTATCCTTGGGGTTGGCGTTGATTTCCGACGCCTCAAGGAACTCAAAACCGGCCTCGGCCGCCAGTTGCTTGACGAAGGGCTCCTGCACATAGCCATTGGTGGCTGCCGGGTCCTGCGCATTGCCAACGTCGGCGCGATGCTGTTCAATGCCCAAAAGACCGCCGGGTTTGAGCGCCGCAAAGGCATCGGCAAAGGCCTTTTCGGCCAGGCCTGCCGCCATCCAGTCGTGCAGCACCAGCAGAAACAAAACCGAATCGACGCTTTCCGCATCGGCCAGCGCCCCGGTCTGCGGCCCGAAGGCCGAAAAGCCCAGTTCGCCATAGAGCTTGGGATCGGCGGTAAAGCGGCGGCGATATTCGGCGGTCAGGGTGGCCGCTTCGGGAGCCGTGGCCTCATTCTCGATCAGGGCGGCGATATAGCGTCCTTTGCCGCGCGCCAGCCACGGCGCCAGAATATCGGTCATATAGCCGGCACCGGGCCACATATCGATGACCGTATCGCGCGGTTTGATCTCGAAAAATTCCAGCGTTTCAATCGGGTGGCGGAACTTGTCCCGCTGACGGTCGATGTCGTTGCGCCACTTGCCCCCCACGGCCCACGGCAGAGTGCCCTCCTGCGCAGCGCCATTGGTCGCTGCGGACTCGCTCTTGCGGCCACAGGCGGTAAGCCCCGTAACGGCCAGAGCCGACGCAGCAAACCCCAGACGCATCATACCGCGCCGGTCGAAGCTCATTTTGGAATCGTCACGCGCCAATAGGCTACCCGGATGAACTCGTTTCAGTCTGGGAAAACCTAAAGCGGTTTCCCCGCCCTGTGAAGCCTTTTGCAGGACAAAAGCCCAACAAGAGACAAAGGGCTGATCAGGCCTCGCCTTCGATTTCCTTCATGGCGCTTTGCAGGTAGTTGGGCTCACCCATCAGACGGATCAGACCAATCTGCGTTTCCAGCCAGTCGATATGGTGTTCGGTATCGGCCAAAATCTGGCGCAGCAGGTCGCGGCTGACGTAATCCTGCACGTCTTCGCACTGCTTGATCCCGGCGACCAGCACGCCGTGACCGCGCGTTTCCACCGACAGATCTGCGGTCAGACACTCGGTGATGGTTTCACCTATCTTCAGCTTGTGCAGGTCCTGAAGATTGGGCAGCCCCTCCAGAAAGAAGATGCGCTTGATCAGCAGATCGGCGTGCTTCATCTCCTCGATCGATTCCTGATAGACGATGCGGCCCAGATGCGTCAGGCCCCAGTTTTCCAGCATACGCGCGTGGAGAAAATACTGGTTGATCGCTGTCAGCTCATTGGTGAGGACGGTGTTTAGAAGCTTGATAATCGCCGGATTGCCCTGCATGGCCGCACTCCTGAGGTTGACGGTGGCGGCAGGGCCGAAAACGCTGTCTATTCAGCCGCCAGCCGCACGGTGGCGCTGACGTCTTCGATCATCTGCCGGATGTCGCAGACGCATTTGGCGCATTGCGGGCGGGTCTGGCAATGGTTGAAGACGGCTTTTACCGTGGTTGCCCCCGATAAAATGGCCTTTTGCGCGTCTCTTTCGCGGATAGCGTTACAATTGCAAACGTACACGAGGGAACCTGTGAGTCCGGCATACCGAGTCAAATCTGAGAATGCGTCTCAGATAGCATCACTCACATTCAATTGCAAGTCACTCGCAACGCGAAGCCCGCGAATGCTTCTCAAAAACTCAGGCCTGTTCCTTAAAGGTCACGGTGACGCCGCGCTTCTTGAAATAGGACTGCATCAGCTTGCGACCCGCGCGGTTGTTCTGCGCCAGTCGCGACGGCTCCACGACCGCCTCTTTTTGACCTTCAGCCGCCAGAGCAGCCTTCAGCGCCGCAATGTGCGTGTCCAGTTGCGCATTGTCGTCGATCAGCGAGGTGTAGACGTTTTCGAGCGCTTCAGCGACGGTCAGGGTGGTCAAGAGGAAACTCCATTATTCGCCGCTCGTCTGCCGTAAAAGCAATCAGAGCGACCTTCATCCGAAAGCCGCTCTAGCAGAAGGCCCCGGCCCTATCAAGCCGCAGGTCAAAACAGGAAAATGGCGGATGCCGCAGGGGCTGCGGCATCCGCCAGACCCGACCGTCACGCCACGGTCAGGGTAGTCGTTTTCAGGTCACGGCTGTTGGGCCCGACCATGATGGTGAAGGTGCCGGCTTCGACCACGCGCTTCATATCGGTGTCAAAGAAGGCGAGATCGGCCGGGGTGATCTCCAGCGTTACCGTCGTCTTGGCACCCGGCTCCAGCGTGACACGCTTGAAGCCCTTAAGCTCCTTGACCGGGCGCGTGACCGACGAATAGTCGTCGCGGATATAGAGCTGCACCACTTCGTCGCCCTTCAGCTTGCCCGTATTGGTCACATCGACCGAAACGGTCAGGCTTTCGCTGGCGGCAATGGTGGCCTTCGACAGGCGCGGGGCCGAGATGTCGAAGGTGGTATAGCTGAGGCCGAAACCGAACGGATAGAGCGGCGTGACGTCCCCATCCAGATAGCCGCGGCGCGCCGTCGGCTTGTGGTTATAGAAGACAGGCAACTGACCGACGCTGCGCGCGAAGGTGATGGGCAGCTTGCCGCCCGGATTGGCGCGCCCGAACAGCAGGTCGGCGGCGGCGTGGCCCGTCTCCTGCCCCAGATACCAGCCTTCAATGATGGCGTCGGCCTTGTCCTGAAGCAGGTTGATCGACAGCGGACGGCCATTGAGCAGGAAGACCACGGTCGGCTTTTTCAGCGCAAAAATGGCGGCCGCCAGATCGTTCTGCTGCCCGATCAGGTCCAGCGATTCGCGGTCACCGAGGTGGTTATCGGCCCAGGCTTCGCGCGAGGTCTGTTCATTGTCGCCCAACACCATGACGATGGTGTCGGCAGACTTGGCCGCCTCAACCGCCTCGGCGATCAGTTTGGCATTGACCGCCGGATCGACGAACTTCACCTCGTCCGCCGCCCAGTCGCGCTTTTCGGTCAGACGGATGGCCTCACGGTATTCCAGCGTGAAGCCCTGCGCCTTGGCTTCTTTCTCCAGTCCTTCGTGGATGGAAACGACATGACGCGGGATTTCCGAATAGCCGCCGATGGGCGTGTCCTTGGCGTGCGTGCCGAGCAGCAGCAGTTTGCCGACCTTTTTGCCGTCCAGCGGCAGGACGCCGTTGTTCTTCAGCAGCACCGCCGAACGCACAGCGGCTTCGCGGGCCAGAGCGATGGCATCGGGGGTCGCCGTCAGCTTGTCAGCCTGTTTGGCATCGACATAGGGGTTTTCGAACAGGCCACCGAGGAATTTCAGCTCCAGAATGCGGTGGACGATGGCGTCGATCTCGGCTTCCGAGACGCGCCCCGACTGCACCAGCTTGATCAGGTTCGGATAGGCTTCGCCGTCCGGCGTCTCGATATCCACCCCGGCCTTGACGGCGCGATAGGCGGCTTCGGTCATGTCCGGCACCAGATGGTGACGGCTGATCATTTCCTTGATGGCGAAATAGTCGGACACCAGCACGCCCTTGAAGCCCCATTCGCCGCGTAACACGGTGTCGAGCAGCCACTTGTTGGCGTGCGACGGCACGCCGTCGATTTCGTTATAGGACGGCATGACCGCCGCGATCGGGGTTTCCTTGACGATCTTTTCAAACGGCGGGAAGAAGACTTCGCGCAGGGTGCGCTCGGAAATCGGCGCCGGGCCGACATTAGTACCGTTTTCCGGCTGGCCATGGCCGGTCATGTGCTTGAGCGTGGCAAACACCTTGTCCTTGGCCAGCTTGCGGTCCGTACCGGAGAAGCCCAGCACCGCCGCCTTACCCATCACGCCCATCAGGTGGGTGTCCTCACCATAGGTTTCTTCGACACGCCCCCAACGCGGCTCACGGCAGACATCGACCACCGGTGCCAGCGCCAGATTGGCCCCACGCGCGCGCATTTCCTTAGCGCAGACGGAGAACACCTTCTCGACCAGTTGCGGATCGAAGCTCGACGCCAGACCGATGGCCTGCGGGAAGGAGGTGGAGTCACGCGCCACATAGCCGTGCAGGCTTTCCTCGTGCATGAACATCGGGATGCCGAGACGGGTCTTTTCTACGGCCCACTTCTGAGCGGCATTGATATAGGTGGCGGTTTCGAGCGGATTGCGGTTGATCACGCCGACATCGGCACCGGCATTGGCCTGCGTGTTTTCGACGCCGCGGCGGTCGCTTGGGCGCGCAATCATGCCGAGACCATTGGGGAAGGCTTCGCTAGCCTTTTTGGGGTCGAAGTCGCCCTTTTCGGTCTGGATCTTGCCCTTTTGCAGCCAGATGCACATCATCTGGGCAACCTTTTCCTCGAGCGTCATGCGCTTGAGCAGATCAGTGGTGCGGGCTTCGACCGACGCCGAGGCGTCCTTATACAGCGGCTTGTCCGTCGCGGCGTGCGAAGCGGCCGAAACCGCCAGAGCGGTAGCGCTCACACCGGCAGCAAAATGGCGTCGGTTCAGTTGCAAGGTCATGACTTGTCTCCCTGTGGTCGTCTCGGGACGCATCCCGTTTCACATTTCTGATTGACCGTTTTGTGTGACCGCACACGTTCCACACCACGGCTATATTTATTGCGCCGCACAAGGATTTCGCCCCGCCGCCGCTCTTATTGACGACTTGCATAACCGATATACCGGGGCTTGGAAAGGGGTAATGATAGCGCTACCAGATAGTTTGTGCGCGGTATCGATTGCAGCCCGCGCGTCCGACGCGGCCCATGAAAAAAACGACACCGTTCGCAGGGAACGATGTCGCTTTTTTTTCTACGCATACGAAAAATAACGGCGGACAGCACAACCCGCAAGGCTGTCCGCCGCTACCTGAAACCCTCAACCCTGTCCGAGGAGACAAGGCCAGAGGATCAGATCCTAGAGCGATGTGCGGAAAAGTGTGAGCGGTTTTCCGCAAAAACATCGCGACAAAACAAAAATTTAGAGCGAAATGGCGTTTCCACCTAAAGTCAT
>NZ_JAIWNX010000319.1 GCF_020217185.1 Asticcacaulis sp. | reverse complement strand
TCGCTCTAAATTTTTGTTTTGTCGCGATGTTTTTGCGGAAAACCGCTCACACTTTTGGCTTCGCCGAACTCCGTTTCCGCACATCGCTCTAAAAAAGAACCCACTGTCGCGCGACAGTGGGTAAGATCTGAGAGAGAAATAAAACCGAACCCGTCTTATGAAGTCTCAAGACCGGGAACCGGGTAAACTACGTGATCAAACACACACTCACGTACTCGCTATACGCCCCGGACCGTAGCAGGCCTTAAGGGGCGTCGGAGCTATGGGGCCATTCCGCGTGGGATCGGCCGAAAGGGATCAGAGCCTCAGACACGTCAGGGTCAAACGGCCAAACCTGTGACCATCATCTCCCTGACATGTGCGCCTTGTCCAGCGATTATTATTTCAATTTGGTTTAATAATGGCAATAGTACTACAATTTGTAAATTTCAATCGCAAATTTTGTTGAAAGCCGATTTTGCAAGTGAAAGCGTCGACGACTTCGTATCGAAATGACCTAAACGCCGTCCATGTCTTTAATAAAAATATAAACGCTATAAAATGTATATATTACGAATAAAATTAGTAAAATTAAGATTCTAAAATCCAAAATTTCTACAACATTGACATAACAGTATGACCCATATGTCACATAAAACAACACTAGAAAAAGTCGAAATCCGTTAGGAAATTTATAATTTGATTTCAATACCCCTTTGGCAGATGAGTAAGCATATTGAACCACTGACTTTAAGTTCCAATCAAATAATATTGATAAACAAAAACCAAAAATAAATGTAAATAAGTATTCATGAATATTGATAGAATAAAATCCATATATATATATTAAGAAATTATCCATTATTATACCCAACAAATTGAAATTTGATACAATTTTTTTAAATAACGGAATATTGAGTGGATCGCACTAATTATGTGTGGTTAAAAATTTACTCAAAGAAACCGAGCTACGCGCTCGGTGAGCCTGACGGGATGTCAGTTTAGCACAGCATCCCTTCAAACGACAGATTCAGCCCGCAAGGAGGATTATCATGCCCAAGAACACTGTTTGCCTGTGGTACGCGCGCGAGGCCGAAGAGGCGGCGCGCTTTTACGCCAGCGTCTTCCCGGACAGCGCGGTGACCGCCGTACATAAGGCCCCGACCGACTTCCCAGGCGGCAAGGCGGGTCAGGTGCTGACCGTCGAATTCACTGTTTGCGGCATTCCCTGTCTGGGGCTCAATGGTGGCGACGCCTTCCAGCAAACCGAAGCCTTTTCGTTCCAGATCGCCACAGAGGATCAGGCCGAAACCGACCGCTATTGGGACGCCATCGTTGGCAATGGCGGCAAAGAGAGCGCGTGTGGCTGGTGCAAGGACCGCTGGGGCCTGTCGTGGCAGATCACGCCGCGTGTTCTTAGTGAAGCCATGAAACAAGGCGGGGCGGTGGCGGAGCGCGTCTTTCAAGCCATGATGACCATGGGAAAGATCGACGTGGCGGCCATCGAAGCGGCAGCGAAAGGGTGAAACTAGCCATTTGTAGCCATGAATGGCTATAAATGGCTAACCAGTCCTGAAATCCGTCTCCGGGCGACTACGCACCCACACTTCGAGCAGAGGGTCGTTAAGCCGCCAGGCGCGCTCTACCTTTTCAGCCACCCCGAGCCGCGACAGGCGACGCAGCGCCGTCTGCACGCGGTCAATGGTCGGCGCCCCCCCTCCCGTCAGGGCCGCCAGACGCGCGGTCGAGCTTTCGGCATAGGGCTGTTCGATATGCTCGGCCAGCAGCCGCAAGGTGGCGCGCTGAAGCGGGCTAAGGCCGCTCCACAGACGGTCAAATCCGAACTGTGCCCCCAGCTCATCGAGCACATGCGTCATGGCTGTATCGGGCGTCAGGCGATCGTGCGCCATCAGCGCGATCAGCCATTGCTGAAAAAACAAGGGGTTGTGCTCAATGCGCGCGAATACCCTCAGCGCGTCGCTCCGTTCGATGCGGCGGCGTGCCTTGGCCCGAAACACCGCCAGTTGATGATCGACAAAGCCGTCATCCAGTACCGGCAGGGTCATCTGGGTGGCGAAGCGGTAAAAGGGCGCTTCGCGGGCATTGAACACCTTGCGCAACCCCTCCTGCGACGAGCCGGTAAAGACCGAGACCAGCCCTGAGCGCCGGCGGTCAAGACTGGTGCGTAGGGCCGCAACGATGGGGGCGGTGTGCGGGCTGCGCGCCACCTCCTGAAATTCGTCGAACAGCAAAAGCGTCGGGTGTTTGTCATCCGCCAGCCGCTCACAATACTGATCGAGCAGCAGCAGGTGATCGTCCTGCGGTTTGCCGCGCAGGCTCCCCAGATCGACCTCGACCTCTGTGCCGCCGGGCGCAGAGAGTTTGAGTGTGGGTGAGAGGTCGCGCATCGCCGTCCCTAACCGGTCGCTCAGCCGCCCACCGCGCAGGGCCGCGTCAAAGGCGTAGAGCAGGCTGGCGATCGGGGCTTCGACCGTCTGCCACAGACTGACATATACCACGCGGTGTTTGCGCGCCTCGGCCAGAGGCGCCAGGTCTTCGCGCAGAAACTCGGTCTTGCCGGTGCGGCGCGGGCCGAACAGACTGAGTGCGGAAGCCGGGCTGTCGATCAGCAGGCTATAGACCTGCTCGGCAAAGGCCCGTCGCGGGAAATGCCATTCCGATTTTGCCATGTTCAACCTCCTGTAGCCACTTATAGCCACGAATGGCTAACTCTGGCTACAGGTCCGTTACAACGACGGCCGCAGACCTTCAGCCCGCACGCGCCAGCCGTTTCTGGGGAAGCCGGGGGCCGCCCCGCCCTGCCCGTCCCAGCCGCCGGCCATCAGGGCGACAGCCAGCAACAGGCTGCCGTTCGAGGGGAAATAGGTCTCCGCCGCGCGCTGATAACCCGGTCCGTCGGGCCCTGTGTCCGCTTGCACGCCCGCCCCGGTCGCCGTCGGGACAAAGGCTGCGGCGTGGGCATCAAGATGCACGCGCGGCGTCATACCGCTTTGGCCATAATGGTTGTTTTTGGCCTCGAAAAACAGCCAGTCAATCGCCTCATCCGGCGCATTCAGCCGCGCGGCCGTCATAGCGATCATCGCGTAGTCCCAGCCCCAGGTCTGGCGCAAATCCCAGTCGCGTTTCATGCGGTCCAGCGTGCGACGCATAGTGGGTTTATCGACATCCCGGCCCGGCAACCAGCCCAGCGGCATCAGAAAGGACGGATGGTCGCGATTCTGGCACGTCTCATTCGGAGCAAGCTCCGAATGTCTGTTTGGTCGCCCATCTGAATCCGAAAACCGCTTCACACTTTTCGGGATGGGCTCAACCGCATTCGATCTGCACGCCCCCGCCGCCTTGTCCCAGAAATCTGGTTCAGAACGCACGGGCAGATAAAGGCCGTCCTTGTGCGGCAGGTCTGGCCATTTGGCCAGCACCACGTCCCAGTCGGGGCGGCGGCCTTTACCCGCCCGCTCGCGCCACGCCTGCGCCGTCTCGATGCCCCAGCGATAATAGGCCACCTCAAAGGCCGGATCATAGGTGGTCAGCGGATCGAAATTCTCCTGCACCGGGATGATCGGCGGCCCCAGCCGGTACGTGCCCGTCTGTTCATCGAGATAGGGGAAAGAGGCCAGCAGGTCGGCGCTCTGCTCGACCAGTTCGCCATAGGTTTTGAGGATGCGTCCGCTGTCGCCTGCGCGATACAAAAGTTCGCACATATAGATGGGGTGCGGCTGCTGCCACATGATGAAGGGTGAGACCTTGGACGGGCTATCGACGCCATCCGGTCCGATCATCTTGGGCCACCACGCGCCTTTTAAGCCCTGTTCGGCGGCGCGTGCCTTTGCACTGGGCAGGAAGGTCACATACCAGCCAAGGCTCTTTTCCAGCAGGTGCGGCCGGCCCCACAGGGCGAAGTGCGCCGAATGCCAGGGGTGCATCTCAAGGTGCGACTTGCCGTTCCAGCTATTGGAGAACAGCCCCTCCTCCTGCGGCGGGAAGGCCCCGGCCGCATTCACCGCCATCAGATATTGCGACAGGATGACCCGGCGTTCCAGCTCCGGCGCGCGCGGGTCGGTCGAACCGCTGAAATCGACCATGCCGCCCTGCGACCAGTAGTCGATCCAGTGCGTTTCAGTTGCCGCCTTGGCCACGGCGGGCTGTGGCAGGGCCGCGATGGGATCAGGCGAAAAGGACGCCATGACGCTCAGGGTCGGGGTTGTCGCGCTGACCCGATAGCTGTGCGGCGCGCTGGCCTCGATAGCGCTCCCCGGTGCGAAGATGGCGGCGTGATAGGTGGTCGCGTCGATCTGGCGTTTCAGGCGCACTTCACCGGCCTTGCGAGACACCTCAGTCGTGGTGTGGGCGGACGGATTGGTCCAGTCCGACGGGTCAGGATTGAGCGTCTTCGACACGCCGGGAAAACGCACGGCGACGCCCAGACGGCCCTGCGCCACCAGAACTGAGGTGACCTCGGCCATGATCGTGTCAGTGTCGGGCACGACGCGGGTCACGACCGTCACGGCCTCATCTTCATAGATAAAGCGGCTGGTCAGGGTGCCGGTCCACAGGTCGAGTGTCTGCCGCGTGTCCTTGATGTCGGCAAAGCGCGCGGGCGTCCCGTCCTTCGCCCGCAGGTCCAGCGACAGCCGTCCCAGCGAGAAGCGATGCGGGTTTTCACGAATCCACGCCACCGCCGGGTTCTTCGCGGCCTCTGCCCAGTCTTTGATATAGCCATAGCGGCGCTTTTGCCCGCGCACGTCGATCTCGATCTGCGTATCGCGGACGGTATAGCCCTGCGGATTGGGGAAGTTGTGCCAGGCCCATTGCGCCTCGGTCAGAAGCGGCGCGATTTTCGAATAAGGCTCTGTAAAGGTCTGAAGCCCGGTAATATCCGCCGTAAAGCCGATATTGCCGTTGCCCAACATCAGCGGCGCGTGCGGATCGACCGTGGTCAGGGTCGGATTGTGGCGGCGGACCAGCGCCTCACGGTCGATGGGCGTCGTTTCAGCCGACACGGCGGGTAAGGCGACCGAGGCACCCGTGGCCGCCGCCGTGAGCAGCAGATGACGACGGGAAAGCGAAATCGGCATGGGCGGTCTTCCTGTAAGGGGTAAGCGGCTATATCCGCAGTCTCTTTATTTGTAATCTTGTATCACCAGAGAGCGGCTTTATCCGCGTCGGGGAGGGGCGGCAAATGTGTCCGGCGTGATATTTTCCCCTTTTCATAATACCGCCATCCCACGATAGCAATCGTATGAACCGCGGCCATTTCTTCACAATCACGCACATTCAATCAAAAAATGACTTGAAAGCCACACTTTTTTTCATGCAATTGCCCTGCTGCGTTGCAATATTTCGCAAGTGAAAGAGATTTCAAAAAATGTGTCGAAATTGAGCATTTTCGTTTACACCCCCCCACGCTTCGAGTATCTATTTTAAAAAATACATTCCGATAAAAGGGACGAAAATGCCATCAGCGAGATGGGTGGGCCTGATTTCCGCCACGAGCCTTGCCGTGTCTATTGTCGCCGGGCCGCAGATGGTCGGGGCGGCAGTGATCGGCACCAATACGCCGGCACCTGAGGTAAGCCTGAGCCGTCTGGGCGAGTTGCCCGCCGCGCAGCGCGTCGTCTGGGCCGACTATATTGCGCGCTCGCAAAAGCAGATGGCCTTCGATAAGGCGACTCTGGCCGCTGAGCTTCAGCCGGGCGAAACCCCGCCCCCGCCACCTGTGGCCGGCAGCGGCAAGATGGCGCTCAATAAAGACACCGCCTGGTACGCCACACCCGAAGCGCGCGCCATGGCCGACACCATCGTCAGCTTTCAGACCCCGTCGGGCGGCTGGAGCAAGAATCAGGACCGCACCAAGCCGCCACGCCTGCGGGGTCAGCGCTTTGGCAATAATGCCGAGACGATGGAACTGAATACGGGCAGTTTTGATGCCCCGCACGACCGCTTCTGGACCTTTGTCGGCACGCTGGACAATGGCGCGACGTGGACGGAGATGCGCTTTTTGGGCCGCGTGCAGGCGCAAGCCCCCGGCCAAGAGGGCGACGCCTATCGCGCCAGCATCCTCAAGGGCATCCACTACCTTTTGATGGCGCAGTACCCCAATGGCGGCTGGCCGCAGAACTATCCGCTGGAAGGCGGTTTCCACGACGGCATCACCTTCAATGACGATGCGGTGGCGCAGGCCGCCCTGCTTCTGACCGACATCGCCGAAGGTAAGCCGGATTTCGCCTTCGTGCCTGCCGATCTGCGCCGCAAGGCCGGTGAAGCTGCCGCGCGCGCTTTACGCCCCATTCTCGATTCTCAGATCGTGGTGAATGGCAAAAAGACCATCTGGCCGCAGCAGGTCGATGCCCTGACGCTCGCCCCCATTTCGGCACGCAATTACGAGATGCGCTCTCTGGCCAGCGCTGAAAGCACGGATGTACTGCTGTTCCTGATGCGCCAGCCCAAACCGTCGGCAGAGGTGCGCGCCGCCATCCATGCGGGCGTCGAATGGCTGAAAGCCCATGCCATCTATGACAAGGCCTTTACCGAGGTCAGCAAGGACGAGGGCCGCAGGCTGATCGACAAGCCGGGGGCGGGTCCGATCTGGTCGCGCAATTACGACATTCAGACAGGGAAACCGATCTTCGGCGACTGGGACAAGTCGATTCAGGACGATGTGAACACCATCTCCAAAGGCCGCCGCAATGGCTATTCCTGGTACGGGTCAGGGCCGAAAAAGGCCATAGATGCCTATGCCGACTGGGTGAAAAAATACCCGAAATAACCTTTTGCGGCGACCGGATGACACCGGTAACCGCAGCTCACAACAACCAATTACACCACCCGGAAGCCAATCCGGGGACACCACAAATGGGAAGGGATTAAGACCATGAAACTTAAGAGCACCGCACTTATGTTCAGCGCCTCTCTGCTGGCGCTCAGTACGGCCAGCGTCGCACTGGCTCAGAACACACCCGCACAACCGGCGGCCAATGCCGACGACGTTCAGGAAGTGATCGTCGTGGGTGCGCGCCGCGCCGAGCAGTCGGCCATCAATCGTAAAAAGCGCGCCGCCACGGCTCAGGACTCCATCGTCGCCGATGACGTTGGTAACTTCCCGGACAAGAATGTCGGCGAAGCCATCGCCCGCATCGCCGGTGTCGCTCTGAATATCACCGACTCCGGCGATCAGGGTGGCTTTAATATTCGCGGTCAGGACGCCGATCTGATCCGCGTGGAAGTCGATGGTATGTCCATGCTGCCGACCGACTCGCAGAACGGGCGGTCGGTCACGGGCCTGAACGACATGTCCTCGGACCTGATCAAGAGCGTGGACGTCATCAAGGGCCAGACCGCCGATATGCGCCCCGGTGGCGTCGGCGGCACGGTGAAGATCGAACAGCGCGGCGGTCTCGACTTCGCCAAGCCGCTGTATAAGTTCAATCTGCAGTATCAGCGCAATACGCTGGACGGCAACTGGTCGCCACGCGCCAACCTCATCCTGACGCGCAAATTCCTCGATAACCGTCTGGGTATCCTGTTCAACTTCACCTATGACGACGCGCGCACCTCAACCGACTTCAACAGCGTGTCGGACAAGCAGGTCGGTTATCAGCCCTTCGGCGATCACGACAATTCGCCGGAAAAGACCTTCATCACGCCCTATGAGCCTACGGCTGCGGCCGTGACCAACAAGGCGGACTGCGCCAAGCTCCCGGTCGCCATTGCGGGCCAGCCAGATCCGTACCGCGACCGCAACCCGCGCCTGACCTGCTATGCGCAGTGGGAAGACTACGCCCCGTCCCTGCCGCGCATGCGTCGCGAAAACCGCCGCGACACGCGCACCTCGTTCCAGCTACGCGCAGACTACCGCGTCAGCGATAATCTGACGGTTTTTGCCTCCTACAATCCGAATATCCGCGAGCAGGATTTTCAGGCCTATAACCTTCAGATCATCGCCCCCTCCGGCTCGACCTCGGCGACCGGCGCGCTGAGCACCAATATGCGCAATGTCGTGGTCAATGCGAACCACTACATCACCTCCTACGACCTGATCCGTGGCAATGGCGTCACCACGCTGAACTATGACAGTCAGGTCCGCGACATCCAGCGCACCAATGAACAGCATTACAGCCAACTCGGCGCGGATTTCAAAAACGACCAGTGGCTGGCCAAGGCCCGTATTCAGTACGGCTTCTCCAAGGGTGAGCGTGAGGATGACGCCTTCAAGATCATCGCCTCCATTCCCCGCGCCTCCTTCCGGGTCATCCCGGAAAACGGACTGTGGACTTTTGACGTACCGTCGTTCGATCTGAACAACCCGGCCTCCTACTACCCGTCATCGCCGGACAATTCCTCACCCGTGCGTCCGGGCGTCTTCCAGAACCCAACAACAACGGCGCGACTGGAATATACGCCGCAGGCCGACAAGAACAACGAGATCAATTATCAGCTTGATGTGACGCGGTTCTTCGAAAATTTCGGCCCGCTGAAGACGGTCAAGTTCGGCGTCTCGCATACCGACCGTCAGAACGAAACCTGGCGCGAAGGCGGCTTCAACATCGCACCGGGCGTTACCCTGTCGCGGGCCCGCAGCCTCGACTATGTGCGTTTCTGTGACCCCAGCGTGGCCGGCGCCAATTGCAAATTCGGTTCACGCACCCTTGTGACCAGCGCGACCAGTCAGGATCGTCTGGAAAAGGAGCACATGCTGACGCGCGAACAGTATCAGGAGCTAATCAACAACAGTCTGATCACGCTGCCGGGGGCCAACTATTTTGAAGGCATGCCGGACCGTGGTGGCCTGATCGACTCGTGGAAGGCATTCGATTTTGACAGCCTGTTCGGCACGTTAAGTCAATATGCCGACCTCAGCCACCATACCCTCGATTGCCTCTATAGCTGTATCGCGTCCGACGGCAAAACCTATGAGCGCCCCAGCTATTCGACCAGCGAGTTGACCACTTCGGCCTATCTGATGGGCGATTTTGAAACCCGGCTGTTTGGCATGAACGTCATGGGTAACCTCGGCGTCCGCTATCAGAAGATCAAGGTCGAGGCCGCGCCGTCCGTCATCTTCCAGACGACGACACTGAACCCAACCCTTGTCGCCGCCATCCGCGCAGGCGGCACGGGGATCGATCCCACCGTTACCACCTTTGTGTCCCGACGCGAAACCGAGGTGATGCGCGAATCCGACGACTTCCTGCCCAGCCTGAACCTCGCCGTCTGGCCGATCGAGGACCAGTTGGTGCTACGCTATTCCATTGCCAAGCAGCGCGCCCGCCCCAGCATGGCCCAGCTTACCGGCACCTCGGCCGCCACCTGCAACTATATCAGCCCGGCTGATCAGGCGACGCTCGAAGAGCTTGGTACTGCCTTCCCCGGCTACTGGAATGACGCTGACCCTGAAGCAGAGTCGGAGCCGGTCAACGACCGCCGCTGCTCCGGTCGCATCGGCAATCCGGAGCTGAAGGGTTATGAGGCCACCACCTCCAACCTGTCGCTGGAGTGGTATCCCAACAAAGATACCCAGCTCAGCCTCGCCACCTACACCATCGACGTCAAGACCAATCGGCCGGAGTCGATCACGCTCCCCGAATACGAGCTGGAGGGTAACACCTACATCGCCCCCACCTATGAAGACGGCCCTCCGGGCCTGAAGCAGACCGGGTTTGAAATCGCTGGCCGTACGGCATTCACCTTCCTGCCCTGGTACTTTAAATACACCGGTGGCGGCTTCAACTACTCAACGACCGAAAGCAATGAGAGCTTTACTGCCGTTGATCCGATCACCGGCAAGGCTCTGCCGCCGCGCGGACAGTCTGACTACTATTACAACGTCAATTTCTGGTACGATGATGGCCGTCTCAACGCCCGCGTCGCTTATCAGCAACGGACCTTCTATTACGACCGTATGGATGCCAGCGAAGGCACCAACCGCGTACCAAACGAAGCGACGCAGAACCTCATCGGTATCAATCTGGAGCCCTATGGCGGTCAGACCAGCTACTTCAAGACTGTGACGCCGGTCTTCAAGAACGGTGCGAAATCGCTGGATGCGCGCGTCTCTTATAAGGTCAACAAGAAGCTGGAGCTGTTTGCCGAAGGCAAGAACCTGCTCGATGACACGGTGACGCGCTATGCGCCGCAAGAGTACCGCGACGCCGGCGGGGCACCCTATGTCTTCGATACCCTCTACTACGGTCGCCGCTACTATTTCGGCATCATCACCACCTTCTAAACCCTTTCAGTACGCGTAACTTTGCCCGTAACTGAGTCCGGCCCCTTTCACCGGGGCCGGACCTTTTTAAGGACGTTTCCCATGACCCCGCACCCGCGCCTGAAACACGCCACCCTGTCGCTGGTCATGAGCGCCCTTATGGCCTCATCCGTTGGGGCCGCCGATGCGCCGCAGACAACCCCCGTGGCGGGGATCGAAGCGCGCTGGCTCACCCCACCGCCGCGCCCGAATACGACCTTTGCCCCCGACCGCGTGCCGAGCCGTCAGGCGGTGCTGCCCGTGCTGGAATACGTCGCCGCGTCACAAATCGCCGATATGAGCCGCCGCCCGATCCAGCTTTCGACCGGCTCCAACCTCTCTGAAATTTCCTCCAACTGGGTGGCGGCCACCTTCTATGTCGGCGCGGCGCGACTGGCGCGGATCAGCGACAATCCCGACACCCTGCGCTTTCTGACCGCCACGGCGGAGCATTATCATTACGCCTTTCGCGGCGCGCGGGCCGAGCGCCTGATGCTCAATGCCGATGAGCTGGCCATCGGCGACCTCTATCAGGAACTTTATGCGCGACGAGGCCAGCCGGGCGTGCTGATGCCCTTGCAGCAGCGCCTCGATTACATGGTGCCGCACCTCAACCGTCCGCAGGAAACCGAAGCCCTGATCTGGTGGTGGAGCGACGCCCTGTTCATGGCCCCGCCGGTGCTGGCGCGACAATCAGCCCTGACCGGCGACCCGAAATACCTCAGGGCCATGGACAAAGAATGGCGGCGCACCGCGGCGCGCCTGTGGGTCGAACAGGACCGCCTCTTCCTGCGCGACGAGCGTTTCAAGGACCAGAGCCATCTGGGCACCGACGGCAAGCCGATCTACTGGGCGCGTGGCAATGGCTGGGTGATGGGGGGCCTTGTCCGCGTGCTGGACGCCATGCCCGCCGAGTTTGAAGGCCGTGCCTTCTATGTCGATATCTTCAAAAAGATGGCCAGCCGCCTGATCGAATTGCAGCAGGCCGACGGCCTGTGGCGCAGCGACCTCAATGACCCAAAGGGTTATCCCGAAGCCGAAACCTCCGGCTCGGCCTTCTTCGTCTATGCGCTGGCCTGGGGGATCAATCATGGATTACTGGACCGCGCCACCTATCAGCCGGCGGTGACGAAGGGCTGGGCGGCGCTCAATCGCCACGTCCTGCCCAATGGCCTGATCGGCGCGGCGCAAAAGACCGGCGACCGCCCGGTCCCGACCAAGCCCACCGATGTCGGCCCCTACGCCACCGGGGCCTATCTGCTGGCCGGGATCGAGGTGATGGGTCTCAATGAACCGGTGCAGAGCCTGCCCGAAGCGCCCCTGCCCCGCGATAGCGACGACGCCATCCTTGCCACCACGCCGCAGCCCATCGCGCCGGTGACCGTGGTCGGTGACGTCGAAAAGGCGCGCCGTGAAGCCGAGATGAAGGCGACGCGCGCCCTCGCCTACGATCCGGCAACGCTGAAACGCCCGGCCCCCATCGAAAAGCTGACGCCGCCGGCGGATCAGACGCCGCGCGCCGTCGCCCGCTTTGCGCCGGATCGTCTGGATGACCTCCTGTGGGAAAACGACCGCGTGGCGCACCGCATCTATGGCCCGGCGCTGGAAGTGCGCGAAGCCCCGTCCGGTTCCGGCATCGATGTATGGGCCAAGCGCGTGCGCTATCCCTTCATGGACCGGCAGCTGAAATTCCCCAACTACCACACCGACCGCGGCGAAGGGCTCGACTATTACGATGTCGGGCGCGGACGCGGCGCGGGCGGGCTTGGCATCTGGTACGACAACAAGCTGTGGACCTCGCGCAACTTCTCGACCTACCGCATCGACAAGACCGGCGGCGATGAGGCGAAGTTCAGCGTCGATTACCGTCCCTGGCCCGTCGATGTTGTGCGCAAGGTGTGGGAGACGCGCACCTTCTCGCTGCCGCTGGGGTCGAACTTCACGCGCATGACCTCGATCCTACGCTCGGATACCCAAGACCCGCTGATCGTCGGTATCGGCATCAACAAGCGTAAGAGCGATGGCGGATCGGGCGTGGTGATGAAGGACGCCAAGGCGGGCATTTTAAGCTTCTGGGAGCCGGATGTCGGGGATCACGGCCATATCGGCATCACCATCGCCGTTGATCCGGCCATGGTCGAAGGCTTTGCCGAGGACGCTGAAAACTATCTGATTCTGGTGCGCGTCACGCCGGGCCAGCCCTTCACCTACTATATGGGATCAGCCTGGGACGGCGGGCTTGATTTCAAGTCGCGCGAGGCGTGGGACGCTTTCGTCAAAACGCAGACCTTCAGCTTTAAACCTGTAAAGTAAGGAGTACCCCATGTCGGATTCGACCCGTCGTACCGCGTTGAAGGGCCTGTGGGGGGCCTCGGCCCTACTGCCTCTGATCATGGGGCAGGCCGCGCAGGCGCAAGCCCCCGCAGTGCCCGCAACGGCACCGCCCGGCCAGGCTCCGCGCGCCTTTACCGATCCAAAGACCGGTCGTCGCGTGATACGGATTTCCGATGAGGACGGCTCCGGCGTGCTTTACTTCTATCGCCCGGCCTATACGCCGCAAGGCGATGTTATGGTGATCAAGTCGCCGTCGGGCATTGTGGCCGTGCGTTTGAGCGACTGGAAGACCAGCCTGCTCGTCAAGGGCAAGGACAACGATCTTCTGTTCATGATGCGCACCACGCGCGAAGCCGTCTATGCCGTCACCGACGCAGGTGAAGGCGAGGCCGAAGACCGTCCCAAGACGCTCTACGCCATCCATGTGGACACCAAAAAGGTGCGCAAGCTGACGCGCATCCCGGCGGGCCGGATCACCGGATCCAATGCTGATGACACCCTGCTGCTGGGGCAGGTCGCCTATGGCGCCAAGCCCTTGCAGCCCAAGGACAAGGGCTCGCTGGAAAAGTTCGGTCAGGCCGAATACGCGGCGCTGGGGCCGGACGGCAAGCCGCTCAACTTCGCCAAGGCCAAGGGCGTGCGGATGCTGGAACGCTGGGCGGCGCGCGTACCGGCGGAGCTGTTCACCATTGACCTGAAAACCCAGGCACGCCGCGTCCTGTTCAAAACCGAGGAGTGGATCGGCCACGCCCAGTTTTCACCGACCGACCCGACCCTGATCCGCTTCTGCATGGAAGGGCCGTGGCACCGCGTGGATCGCATCAAACTCATCCGATCCGACGGCACGGGGCTGCGAAGCGTACACACCCGCAGCATGAATATGGAGATATGGGGCCACGAATTCTTCAGCCACGATGGCAAATGGCTGTGGTACGACCTGCAAACCCCGCGCGGTCAGGTCTTCTGGGTGGCGGGCCTTGAACTCGCCACCGGCAAGCGCGTGTGGAAGCGGCTGGAACAAAACGACTGGGGCGTACACTTCAACATCGCGCCCGACAATAAAACCTTTGCCTCGGACGGTGGCGACGCCGACATGGTGGCCCACGCACCCGACGGCAAATGGATTTCGCTGCTGGAGGCCGAAACCATCGTTGATGCCGACCTGCCCTCCTATGATGAGACCCTGATCACGATTGAAAAGTTCAGGGCGACGCGGCTGGTCGATATGGGGGCGCACGACTACCGGCTTGAGCCCAATCTGCGCTTTACGCCGGATGGCCAATGGCTGGTCTTCGTTTCCAACATGCACGGCGCCAACCACGTCTATGCGGTCGATGCGCGGCCGGGGGTGACCGGCTGATCATGTTTGAAAAGACCTATTACGCCACCCACCCCGACCAACTGGCGCTCGCCGATACGCAAGACCTGCGCGACCGCTACCTGATCAGCGGCCTGTTCGCCCCCGAAGCGGTCAGACTGAACTACCTGCATCAGGAGCGCCTCGTGATCGGCGGGGCCGCCCCGGTACAGCAGCGCGTCGGCCTGCCCGTGGTCAGCGAGCCCGCCTCCGCCGCCGGATCATCTTTTCTGGCGCGCCGCGAAATAGGCGTGGTCAATGTCGGCAGCGGTGCGGGCGTGGTGCGCGTTGACGGCGTCGCCTACGCGCTCAGCCCGCTCGACGCCCTCTATATCGGCGCGGATACGGGCGATGTGACGTTTGAAAGCGTGGACGCCGCGACCCCGGCGCGCTTCTACCTGGCCTCTACCCCGTCGCATTTCAGCTACCCCACCCAGCACATCCCCCTGTCAGGCAGCCACCCGCTGGAACGCGGCAGCCTTCAGACCTCAAACGAGCGCATTATCCATCAGTTGATCGTCCCGCGCGTCTGCCGTTCGGCGCAGTTGCTGATGGGCCTGACCCTGCTCAAGCCCGGCAATGTGTGGAACACCATGCCGCCGCACCTGCACGACCGCCGCTCGGAGGCCTATTTCTATTTTCAGATGGGTGAAAGCGATCGCGTGTTTCACTTCATGGGTCAGCCGGGCCACACCCGCCACCTCGTCTGCGCCAACGAAGACGCCATCATCTGCCCGCCGTGGTCGATCC